>CAMBUJ010000050.1 GCA_945871005.1 Opitutus sp. GAS368
TGGTTCGAGGTCGAGGTCTCCCGCGACGGCCATGTCCACCACATGAAGTTCGAGCGCGGCAAGCCGGTCAAAAAGCTCGAGGTAATCGGCAAGGCCCGCGGCACCGGCACCTTCGTGACCTTCAAACCCGACCCGGAGATTTTCAAGGAAACCACCGTGTTCGTCACCGCTCGCATCGCCCAGCGCCTGCGCGAGCTCGCCTTCCTCAACTCCGGCCTGGAGATCGTATTCCTCGACGAGCGCCCGATCGGCGCCAAGCCCGAGATCTACCTCTACAAGGACGGCGTCTCCGAGTTCGTCAAACAGCTCAACCAGGGCAAAACCGCGCTGTTCCCCACTCCGGTGCGCATCACCAAGGAGACCCACATCCAGCTCGACGACAAACCCAACGAGATACACTGCGAGGTCGTCCTCCAGTACAACGACTCCTACAACGAGCAGGTCCTCTGTTACACCAACACGATTCACAACCCCGACGGCGGCACCCACCTTTCCGGTTTCCGCGGCGCTCTCACCCGCGCCATCAACCAGTTCGCCAAGGCCAACAACCTGCTCAAGGACAAGGATCCGCAGATCACCGGTGACGACGTGCGTGAAGGTCTCGCCGCGGTCATCTCGATCAAGCACAGCGACCCCAAGTTCGAATCCCAGACCAAGGTCAAATTGCTCTCACCTGAGGTCGAGGGCGTGGTCGGTTCCTCCACCTACGAGGGCCTGATCAAATACTTCGAAATCAACCCTCCGATCGGCAAACGCATCGTCGACAAGTCGCTCAACGCCGCCCGCGCCCGCGAGGCCGCCCGCAAGGCCCGCGAAACCGTCCGTAAGGGCGCCCTCTCCAGCGGCGGCCTGCCCGGTAAACTCGCCGACTGCTCCGAGCGCGATCCGGCCAAAACCGAGCTTTACATCGTCGAGGGTGACTCGGCAGGTGGCTCGGCCAAGCAGGGCCGCGATCGCCGTTTCCAGGCCATCCTCCCGTTGCGCGGCAAGCTGATCAACACCGAGAAGGCGCGCATCGACAAGGTCTTGGCCAACGAGGAAATTCGCACCCTGATCACCGCCTGCGGCACCGGCATCGGTGAGGGCGACGAATCGGTCGGTGGCTTCAACGCCGCCAAGGCCCGTTACCACAAGATCATCATCATGACGGACGCCGATGTGGACGGCTCCCACATCCGCACCCTGCTGCTCACCTTCCTTTATCGCCAGATGAAGGGCCTGATCGAGCGCGGTTACATCTACATCGCCCAGCCGCCCCTGTACCGGATCAAGCGCAAGAAGCGCGAGCAGTACGTGGACAACGACGAGCAGCTTAACCGCATCCTCCTGGAGCTCGGCTCCGAGGATGTGGTGCTCACGCGTATCCGCGACGGCCACACCTTCGCCCCCGTGCAGATCGACCAGATCGTCGAAAACCTCGCCGCGCTGGAAAAACTCGGCAGTGGCGTCACCCGTTACGGCGTCGAGTTGCCCATCTACCTCGACCAGCACGATCGTGAGACGCAGATCTTGCCGCGCTACATCGCCCGCATCCGCACCGGCAACGTGGAAAGCCACGAGTTCCTCAAGGACGAGCACGCCCGCGCCGAGTTCGTCAGCCGCGAAGGGCTTGATGCCGATCTCTCGCCCGACGCCCCTGCCGCGCCCAAGCCCACCGGCCCGGTGCGCCGCGTGACACTCCACGAGATTTTCGAATCCAACGAGATGGCCAAGCTGCTCCGCGCCATTGCCACCATCGGCCTGGAGATCCAGGAGTTCAGCGCCACCGCCGAGCCGCGCTACACGCTGACCGAAAACGTCGGCCTGAAGGGCGAGACCAAGACCTCGCTGACCTCGCCGCTCGACATCGTCACCCAGATCCGCGGCAACGGCCGCAAGGGCCTGAGCATCCAGCGCTACAAGGGTCTCGGTGAAATGAACCCGAAGCAGCTCTTTGAAACCACCATGGATCCGGAAAAACGCCGTCTCCTCAAAGTGGATATCACCGACGCCGCCAAAGCTGACGCGCTGTTCACCCTGCTGATGGGCGACGAAGTCCCGCCGCGCCGCCAGTTCATCGAGGACAACGCCCTCAACGTCCAGTACCTGGACGTCTGATTTTTGAAGTAGCGAGTAGCGGGTAGTGAGTAGCGAGCATGCTGACACGACCCGTTTCGCCAAACCGAGCATGGAACACAAATCACAATCATTTCGGGAGGTCCTCGTGTGGCAAAAAGCCCACGCGTTCACGCTGGGGCTTTACCGCACCACCGAGGGCTTCCCGAAGCATGAATTGTTCGCTCTCACGTCCCAATTACGCCGTGCCGCCGCCAGCATCCCCTCCAACTTTGTTGAGGGCATCCGTAAGCGAACCACCCCCGACAAACTCCGTTTCTACAACATCGCCCAAGGTTCGGCCGACGAATGCGTCTACCAACTGATCCTCGCTCACGATCTGGGCTACGACGACACCACCGCACTCCAGACCGACCTCGAAGAAGTCTCCCGCCTGCTCCAAGGCTATATCAACGGCCTGGAACGTAACAGCCACTAAGCCCCCGCCCCACCCAATTCCCCTCCAGCGCTCCGCGGTTCGTCACTACTCGCTACTCACTACCCGCTACTCGCTACTTTCCAATCCATGTATACCGGCAACGAGAAACTCTCCACCGCCAACATCACCGACATCATGCAGACGGCCTACATCGAGTATTCGATGTCCGTCATTGTCGCCCGCGCCCTCCCGGACGCGCGCGACGGCTTGAAGCCGGTGCAGCGCCGCATCCTTTACGCGATGTTGCGCGAAGGCCTCCTCCACAACCGCGCCTTCGACAAGTGCGCCGGTGTGGTCGGCGAAGTCCTGAAAAACTACCACCCTCACGGCGACTCGTCGGTTTACGACACGCTCGTGCGCCTCGCCCAGAACTGGGTCATGCGTTACCCGCTGATCGATCCGCAGGGTAATTTCGGCTCGGTGGACGGCGATCCGCCCGCTGCTTACCGTTACACCGAGGCCCGTCTCCGAAACACCGCCGAGGACCTGCTGGCCGACATCGAGGAGGACACTGTGGACTTCGCTCCTAACTACAAGGAGTCGACCACCGAGCCCACCGTCCTGCCTTCCGCCCTGCCCAACTTGTTACTGAACGGCTCGACCGGCATCGCCGTCGGCATGGCCACCAACATCCCGCCGCACAATCTGCACGAGCTCATCGCCGCGTGCTGCGCGATCATCGACAACCCGCGCACCAGCGTGGACGAGCTTTGCGGCCTGATCAGCGGTCCGGACTTCCCCACCGGCGGCGTCATCGCCGGTCGCGACGGCATTCTCTCTTACCTCAAGACCGGCAAGGGCATCGTCCGCATCCGCGGCAAGGCCCATGTCGAGGAGACCAAGACCGGTATGGAGCAGGTCGTTATCACGGAAATTCCGTATAACGTTAACCGCGCCAATCTCGTCATCCGCATCGCCGAGCTCGTCACCGAGAAGCTCCTTGAGGGTATCCGCGACGTGCGTGACGAGTCCGACGAGAACACCCGCATCGTCATCGAGCTCAAGCGCGGCGAACAGTCCCGCGTCGTCATCAACCAGCTCTTCCAAAAAACCGCGCTCGAGTCCTCCTTCGGTGTCACCCTGCTCGCGCTCGACAAGAAGCGCCCCAAGCAGATGAACATCCGCGAGCTGCTCGACTGCTTCCTTGAGCACCGCCGCGACGTCATCACCCGCCGCACCCAGTTCCGCCTCAAAAAGGCGCTGGACCGCGCCCACATCCTCGAGGGCTACATCATCGCCCTCGATAACCTCGACGACTTCGTCAAAATCATCCGCGCCTCCTCCAACCGCGAGGAAGCCAAGACGAAGTTGATGGCCAAATACCCGCTCTCCGAGCGCCAGACCGACTCGATTCTCGAACTGCGCCTCTACCAGCTCACTGGTCTGGAGCGCGGCAAGATCGAGGCCGAGTATTTGGAACTCCAGACGCTGATCGCCTCCCTGCGCGAGATCCTCGATTCCGAGACCCGCCTGATGGAGGTCATCAAGACCGAGCTGCTCACCATGAAGGACAAATATGGCGACCAGCGCAAAACCCAGATCATCGACGCGACCGGCGACTTCCGCATGGAAGACGTTATCCCGAACGAGGGCTGCGTGATCACGATCTCCCACCTCGGCTTTATTAAGCGCACCCCGGTGGCCGACTACCGCTCGCAGAAACGCGGCGGCAAGGGCGTGATCGGCACCGAGACCTACGAGGAGGATTTTGTGGAGCACCTCTTCACCGCCTCGACCCACGACTTCATCCTCTTCGTCACCAGCCACGGCCAGTGCTTGGCGAAGAAGGTTTACGACGTGCCCGAGGGCGCCCGCACCACCAAGGGCAAGTCGGTCAAATCCTTCCTCTCGCTCGACGAGGGCGAAAAGATCGCCGCCATGCTCACTACACCCGACTTCTCGCCCGACCGCTACCTGGTCATGGCGACGAAGGCCGGCACCATCAAAAAGACCGCGCTGGCAGACTACACCAACGCCACCCGCGAAGCTGGCCTGATCGGCATCAACCTCGACGAGGGCGACAACGTCATCGGCTGCGTGCTGACCACCGGCAACGACGAGCTGATCCTCGTTTCCCACCAGGGTCTGGCCGTGCGCCTGGCGGAAAAAGATCCCGACAACGGCGAGATCCTCTTCCGCGACACCGGCCGGGCCACCGGCGGCGTGCGCGGCATGAAGTTCAAGCTGGAGAGCGACTACCTCGAAGTGCTCGAAGTCGTCGACCACAACGCCCGGTTCCTCGTGGCCAGCCAAGCCGGTCTCGGCGTGCGCACCCGCTTCGAGGATTACCGTCTCGTTAACCGCGGCGGCAGCGGCGTGTGGGCGATCGACCTGCCCGAGGACGGCTCGGTTAACATCGCCGGCGCGCTCAGCATCAAGGACACCGACGAAGTCATGCTCCTCACGGCCAAGGGCCAGAGCGTGCGTTGCCCGGTGAACACCATCCGCGAGGTCAATCGCGGCGGTAAGGGCGTCAAACTCCTCACCTTGGCCGAGGGCGACAAACTCATGTCGATCGCCCGCGTGATCGAGACCGACGAAGAGCAGGCCGCCGCTGCGGTCGGCGCAACCCCGCCGCCGGAAGCCAGCTAAGCAGCTACCGAAAAAACCTGGCTTCACGCCAGGGGTTTTCCCCAAGGCGCGCCCTCACCGGCGCGCCTTTTTTTGGCACTACGCTGATCGCCAAAGGCCGAGCTGGAGCTCGGCGCTCCGGGGAAACACCCCGATTGTTTGCGAAATCGAGTGACGCCGGGCGCAGTCCCTGCGTTTTCTCAGAGCTGCCTGCCTCCGCGCGCAGACCCACGCCACGCGCGCCTCGCCTCTGTCCACTCCTCTTCATGCCTATTAAAACCATTGGTCGCTTTCTGGCTCCTGCCGTGGCGGCCCTGCGCCGGCTCTTTCAAGGCGCCCCCTCGGCCGAAGACGACCACCGTGACAACAACCGGCGTTATTTTTCCGGCATGCACCAACAGGAACGCATGCTCGCCGACCGCCCGCGCATGGATTTTTACCACGCGGCCATTGAACGCCACATCCACCCTGGCGACCACGTCATCGACCTCGGCACCGGCACCGGAATCCTCGCCGCCTTCGCCTCGCGCCGTGGCGCGGCCCGCGTGCACGCCCTCGACCACTCCGACATCCTCAACCACGCCCGCACCCTAGCTGCCGCCAACCGGATCGAGCGGGTCGATTTCATCTCCTGCCACAGCACCACCTTCACCCTGCCCGCGCCGGTCGATGTGCTGCTCCACGAGCAGATGGGCGACTTCCTCTTCGACGAGGCGATGATCCCCAACATCTGCGATTTGCGCGACCGCTTGCTCAAACCCGGCGGGCGGATTCTGCCCTCGTGCTTCGAGTTTTACTGCGAGCCGGTGCAACTCAACACGGCGCGCCACGTGCCCTTCATCTGGAACCTCAAGGTCAAAGGCTACGACTTTTCCTCGCTCGAGCATGAGCGCCCGCAGGAAACCGGTTATTACCACCTTTGTGGCAACGACGGAGCACTCGTTGAGCATTTTCTCGCCGACCCGGAGCCGGCCCTGACCTTCGATCTGCACACGCTCAACGCGGCCGAATTCTCACGCGACCTGTGCTTCCAACGCGAAGTGCGCCGAGCCGGCCGCATCGACGGCCTGGCGATCTACTTCCGCACCACGGTGGACTCCGACCTGCAACTGAGCACCGCGCCGCACGATCCCGGCCGGGCGCCCCACTGGGGGTTCCGTATTCTGCGAACAGAGCCCGCCGACTATGCCGAGGGCGACCGCATCGAGGTGCAGCTGGCGGTTAACCAGTGGCATGATCTCGACACCTGGCGCTGGGGCCACGCCCTCGTGCCGAAATCCGCAGCGGCGAGCCCGAAGCAGAGTTGAATCGGCGCACGGGAAACCGCGGGGTTTTACGCTAAAATTACCCGCCAAAATCGGCCTCGGAAAAGCCGATGGAAAATTTGATCGGCGAACGCCCAATCGGCACTTGCCAATGAATTTTTCGGGGCGTCTCTTTGACTCCTCGTTAACGCCTCAAACGTCGCTCGCATGGCCGGCCGCCTTTCCACTCTTCTCGACCCTTCTCGCATCCTCCTTGGGGTGCAAAGCACCAAGCGCACGGTGGCGCTCAACGAGGTCGCGCGCCTGCTCGACGGCCACCCGAACGTCACCAATTTCCACGGCTTTTACACCGAGTTACTCGCCCGCGAGCGTCTCGACACCACTTGCTTGGGCAACGAGATCGCCCTGCCCCACGCCCGCACCGAACACGTGCAAAAAATCGTCATGGCCGTGGGCCGCAGCGACGCCGGCGTGCACTTCGAAAACGGCAACCAGACGGTCAAGCTGATGTTCGTTCTCGGCACGCCCAAATCCAATCCCACCGACTACCTGCTGGTGGTCAGCGCGCTGTGCAAAGTGTTCAAGGATCAGGCCAACCGCGAAGCTCTGCTAGCCGCGCCCACCGCCGAGGCCTTTATCGAGGCGATGGTCAGCGCCGAAGCCCGCCTGAACAAGGCGCCCTGATCAAATCGACTCCGTCGTCCCGCTGCGCGCTCGACACTCCGAACGTAGCGAGATCGCGGAGCGATTTTGATCCGAGATCGGAAAGCCTAACAGCGTCCTGCGGCTGCTCTCACTTCGCGAGTTGCACGGCGTCGAGCCACCACCCGTCCGCGCGTTTGACCAGCAGTCCGGTGATCGGGCTGCCCTTTGATACCGCGGACAGACCGGCCGCATCGACCTTCAACAGCATTGTCATGGCCTTCATCACTCCGGGGATGGCCTCGTGTTTGACCAGCAACGCGGATTTGTCGGCTAACACCTCGACCACCACCCCACGAAGGGGATGACGGGCTGGCGCCTTTTCGCTGGTGGCGGCTACCGGTTTGGCGGCGGCCGCGCACTCGCACGTGCAACTCGGTTCAGCGTGCCCCACGGCACCGGACAAAAACGTGACTAACAACAAAAGTAAGCGGGAGGAGTTCATGGGAAATAAGTAGATGGGTTAAGTAGATGGGTTAAGCAGATGGGTTAAGCCCGGCGGCGGGTCGCAAAAAAGAGAATCACTCCGGTCAGGGCGGCGAGGAAGGCGATCGCCGTGGCTGTGACCAGCACGCCATCGCGCAGGCCCTTATTGGGAATGAATGCATATTTATGAAACAGACTGAAAACGTTGGCCTCGAACTGACGGCGGTCATCGGTGTGGCGGGCAACCGAACCGGTGAGCGTACTCACATACAGGCGAGTGCCACGAGCATCCGCCACGTCGATGCGGTGCACGGGCAGCAGGCGGAAAATACTCAGGTATTCCCGGTCGTAGGCGTCGAGCCTCCGGGTGTACGTGAACGCGTCGCCGGCCACGCCGTTGCCGAGGTGGCGGCGGGCGATTGCCAGGGCTAGGCGCGTCTCCACCGCAGGGTCTTCGCGGCCGTCGGCGGTGCTAAAATAACGCAGCCCCTGCGACGTGGAAACCTGGTACCAGGTCGTCTGGTCAAAGGTGTGGATTTGCAGGCTGCGGATCGGCCCTAGGCTGGCTGGCAGTGCGGAAACCGGAAACGCGATGTTGGTCGGTGAAAATGGTGTGGCGGGCTCAGGACGGGGCGGCGGCGGCTGCGTCCAAGTCATGACAGTGTGCAAAATGCCACTACCGGCGGCGAGTAGCACGGTCAGCGCGCAGGCCAGTCCGACCCAGCGGTGCAGACGGCGAAGAGTGGAGGGATTCATGAGTCGAAATCGAGCGGGTGCGTGAAAACGCGGAAACGGGAAAACGGAGAGAAGGAAAAAAAGGGCCCGAACCCCCGCGGAACAACCAACACAATGGGTTGGTTGTTCCGCGAGGCCTTGGGCGCGTGTCGCACACAGGGCGGATCAGGTTTTCTGGCGCTGCGTGCGCGGGGCGCTCGGAGCGAGCGGCTTAGAAGCGGTATTCGACGCCGGCGAAAACCGAGCGGCCGTCACCGGGCAGGAACTGGCGCGCGTCGGCACCCGCTGCATTTTCAATCACACCCGTGGTCGCGGCGTAAGTTTCGTCGGTGAGGTTTTTGAGCTCCACAAACCACGACAACCCGCGCTCGACCCGGCGGCCGAACTTAAAACCGAGCAGAGCGTAGGGATCTGCCGACAGGGTGTTGGCGTGATCCACGAAGGCTTTCACCGGCACCCACTCGAAGGTCGGGCCAGCGTAATATCCGGCGGCATTCTGCCAGACGAACTCCCCGCGGAACAAATGCTCGGGGAGACCGGCAAGGGTGTTGTCGCCAAAGGTCCTGTCGTTATCGAAATTAAAACGGCCGTAGGTCCATGCGCCGCGGGCAACGAGGCGGTTTTCGGTTTTTTCACTCCAGGTCTGGCCGAGTACGTCGGCCTCAAAACCGAGTTCCACACCCTGATGGGTGGTGCGATCGGCGTTAAAGGTGCCTGAAACCGGCCCAGGGAGGGAGATCGCCAAGAGTTCGTCCTCCACCTGAGCGTAATACACCGACGCATCCCAACGGATAAAACCCTGAGTACCGCGGGTGCCCAACTCGTAGGTCAGGGCCTGCTGGGCTTTGTTCGCGACAGTGGTAGTGCCCCCTTCGCTGAAGGACGGCGGCTCGTAGCTGCCGCTGACGTTACCATAGACCTGCATGGTTTTGGGCTTGTCGTCCCAGCGCAGACCAACTTTGGGCGCCAGGCTTTCATAGCTGCGATCGTAAGAGATCGAGTCACCGTCGAGCTGGTCGTTTTCACGACGATTGTGGGCGGCCGTGACCCCGGCAATACCGGTAAAACCGCCACCGAGCGCCAGTTGGTCTTCGGCGAAGGCCTCCACATTGGTCGCGGTCTGATCGGCATCGCTGGTTACGATACCGCGGCGTCCATTCAAATTCCGGAGGTTGGTCGCCTCGGTGACGCCGACATTGAGCAGCAAACCCGCGCGCAGTCGGTTGTCACGGCCAGCGAGATCCCCCGTGTGCGTCAAAGTCGTGCCGGCCAGCGCGTCGTTGGAGAGCTGGTCGATAACCGCGAAACTAAGCGGATGATCCAGATCCTTGTAGGTCCACGCGGCGATAAAATCCACGGTCGTGTCGGCGGCCGTGATGGTGGTTTTGCTAGCAGCCCGGACCAGTTCGTAGTCGCGCTTCTGGTTAGCGCTTAACTTTGTCGGGTCTTGCTGCTCCGGATTCGCTTCCAGCTCCGCCTTGGTCAAACTGCCCGGCAGCTCGGAGTCGGTTTTGACCGCCGTCAGGTACAGGCGGGTCTCGACGTTTTCGTCCAAGCGCCAGCCGACGTTGGTAAAGAGGCGCTGGTTATTTTGATCCGCGTGGTCACGGAAACCCTGCTGCTGGGACTGGGTAAAACTCGCGTAGCCGTCGGCGTTACCGTGGACCACCCCGTCGGCCACCGTGGCGCGCAAGTAGTCATAGGATCCCACTTCCAGGCGGGCAAAACCACCGGGAGCGGTGCGGCCGGTGCGGGAAACGTAGTCAATGGCGCCGCCGAGGGTGGAGGAGCCGTAGGCAAGGGCGTTGGAGCCGCGCCAGACGTTGACGTAGGCGGTGGCGGTGGGCTCGAGCGACTGCATGTCGAAGCCCCCGTCGGCCAAGTTAATCGGCACGCCGTCCTGAAGTACGCGGATGCCGCGACCGTGGAAGGTGCGTTGCAAGCCGGAGCCGCGGATGGAGAGACGAGCCTCATCGGAGCCGAAGCGGGATTGGGCGATCACCCCGGGAGAGAGCGCAAAGGTATCGGCCACCGTGGAGGCACGGCCCTGCAGGTAGCGATCGGCAGCCACGACTTCCGCGCCACCGGGGGTGAGCGCGAGGTCGGCGCGTGCCGCTTCTAGGGATGGAGAGGTCAGGGAGGCACGCGAAGCAGTCACTTCGAGTGCAGGCAAAACCACGGTTTTTTCCGCGGCGGGGGCTGCCGTTACCGGCGGGGCAACTTCGGCGCGGAGCACGGCCACCAGCGCTAAATTCACTAACACTGAACGAGATAAAAAATTCATAACAAACCTGATAAGACTAAGGGCTATCCGGCTTCACGCGCCCACGCCCGATGACGGGCGGGCACGGAAGACTCGGGAAGGAGTGATGCAAGGCAGTCCGTCCGCAGACTGCGGACGCGACGAAAACAGCGCAGCGGCGTACCCACCGAAGCGGGCGGGCGGCTGGCTGGTTAACCGAGAATCAAACCGCAGCTCGCGGCGGAGGGAGCGGTGGAGGGGAGCGGTCCCGAAAGGCGGGCACCGCGTGATTCCACCCCCAGGCAGCCGTGACCGGCCCGCGCGGAACAAAGACGGCCACAGGCTGGAAAATGAGGAGGATTTTACCGAAAGATTTGGCTTCGCTCGGCAGCGCGGTGTCGGGGGCCATCTGCTGTTTGGCCTCACTCACACTTTGGCAAAGGCCGCAGACGTTGTCTGGAGTGAAGGTTAATTTCACCGCTTGGGTCAGCGACATCGACTGCGAGTAGGTCGCGATCATCCGGCCCCAGGCGAACGTCTGGAGCAAATCCCAATGACTGCCCGTGGCGAGCAGCCACGCGGTCAGCATTGTGATGAGGGAGAGACGCCGGCGCATAAAGTGCGCGGACTTCAGGCAGCGAAACTTATGCGGTCAAATAAAAATCGTTACTGGCGCCCAAGGTTTTGCCGTTGGTACGCGCAGCCGTTGGGGGACCGTGAACTGATTTCCCCGGATCGAATTTCGCGCCTTTTGACTGAAAAGCACCGCGCACAAACACGCCGCCAACGTTGCCCCCGCGTCTACCCGTAAGGGTAAAGCCCAAACCCGCCCGCCAACGCCGCGTGAATTCCGACGGACGACAACTCCGCGCTCGCCGCTTCGATGCTCACCCCGGCCTGTTCGATCAAACCGGCAAGCGTGCCCGGTTTGATTGGTTTGTGTAACGGAGCCGCCGAACTTGTGCCGTCGGGGAGCATCCTGACCGTGGTTCGCGGCATGATTTTACTGCACACGTTTCCCGTCGTGGTTACGCGAGTCCCGATGGCAATCAATCAGGATTTGAAAGCGATTCAGCCGACGGTCGGCGTTCAAGCCGACTTTTTGGCGTGGCTCCTCCGAGGCGCTTCGGATGTCGTATTGAGCACCACCGATGAAGCTGGTCACGGCACCAAGGCACTCCGCATGGAATCATGGCTTGCGATACAAGTGCCTGTTAAACAGCTGGATGAACAAGCACGCCTTAATCGCTACCAAAACCGTCAAGCGTCTCGGGCAACTCGACGATTTGACCGAAGGAGCCCACCGGGCGGTCACCCTGCTTCTAGAACGCCGGACCGCGCTGATATCGGCGGCGGTGACCGGCAAGATCGACGTGCGCGCCTGGCAGCCGCCAGTTGTTTCCGAATTGGAAACAACTGCCTCCGCCGTCACCGGCTGAAGTGTTTCCAAAACGGAAACAGTTCAGGCCGTCTGCAAATCCTCCTTTTTACTTTTCGGTTCGGCCTGGGCGGCGCTTGGTGCCGCTTTGGGTGTGGCGTGCGGTGGGCGAATGGTCAGACCAATCGAATCGCAACTGTCCTTGTAGCGGACCAGAAAGTTGAAAAGCACTTCGGCGTAGAAGCTGTGGATCTTTTGCGTGATGTCGTCGTTGGAACCGAGTGTCTTGGCCAGTTCGGCCAGGTGCTTCAGCCCCGCGTCGATCTCGAAAACACAGTGCTTGATCCTGTCCGCCGCTGGCAGATCGCGACCCTCGAACGTCAGGCGAAGATCTACTCCGACCGCGTCGGAATAACGGACGATGTCCATCCATTTCAGGCCCTCGTCGTTGCCTGCTTCCAGGCGGGAAACCTTGCTGGCGTCGCACTCCATGCTTTGGGCAACCTGCTCTTGCGTAAGACCTTTGCCGACGCGAAGGGAGAGCAGGTGGGAAACAACGGTGGAAAGCTGGATTTCGCGTTCCACCTTGGCTTCTACGGCAGGATCGTCGGCCAAGAGGGCGGCGAGACTAGCGGCTTCGCTGGATTTGGATTTCTTGCTCATGATCTTTAGGAATTTAAGTGGCGGATTTACCCGCCGATTTCTGTTTCTGAATTTCCACAACTTTTTTCTTGGCACTCTTTATATCGGCCTGTTGGCCGGATTTTTCGCCAATTTCGAGGATGTGCAGGGTTTTGGATTCGGAATCGGGATAAACGTAAAGGCGACTTTCCAGCGCCCCCGGCACACCGGTTTGGCCGATGCGGTAAACTTCATGCCCTTCTGAACGAAAAAAATTTACGTGAAATCCGCCGACTTTGTGCCCGCTGCGCAGGAGTCCTTGGATTTTCGCGAGGTTGGCAAAGAGCGAGGCGTATTCGTCGGGGTGGTTTTTATTAAATTTCACAAACTGGTTTTTACTGGCATGGGTGGCCTCAAAAGCCCAATTGGCGTGTGTGCTCATGTGCAGGTTTCAGATTCCAGAATCAATATTCTGCTTTTTCGCACCTAGATACGATAAAAATGTGAAATTCACAAGTTTTGCGACATCCCAATGCGCTCAGTGTTCCCAGGCGGCGACGAGCTCGCCAGTTTAATCCGAGTAAATCACCTGAAGCCCGGTCTTTCCATGGGGGTAATTTTCCCGAAACTGCCGCCATGTCCAAAGAAGCGCTCACCCCGCCACCGGCCAATCGGGTCATGCCTGAAAGCCTCGCCGTTGAGATCGATAAGATGGTCGCGCAGATGAACACTCCAGAAGCCCGTGCCGCCTGCAACGCGTTATTCTCTGCATCGTCCGCCGATCTGGGCCGAGCTGCGATGAAGGCCCTCCAGCCGGCCTCCGATTCGAAAGCCACATGAGCGATCCCACCAAAGAACTTATTTTCCAGAACGAAGTCGTAGCCGAGATGGTGGCGGGCGGATGGAAGCGCGGGAACCCGGAAAGCCGCCGCGTTCGCCAAGCTGGTATTCGCTCTTTTAAAAATCGCAGTGTAAGTGCCTCTTAGCAGGGGCAATGGCGGACGGACGGCCCAAACGCCGTATTTTTAAAAGCGATCCATTCTGGGTTCATCCACCCAAAACTCGTCCGTAACTTCTACCGTTGTAGGGGTGAACGGTTCTCACTTTACCCCGTTTTGTTAGAACCAAACCGGAATTCCGCGCACAAAAAACCCCGCATCTCGCCAGAGAAACGGGGTTTATATAAGAATGGCTGCCCGACTAGGGATCGAACCTAGACTAAGCGAGTCAGAGTCGCTTGTGCTACCATTACACCATCGAGCAGTAAGGAAAATCGTGTGGGGGCTGCGGTTGCACCCAAGTTGGAGCCGGCGATGGGATTCGAACCCGCAACCGCCTGTTTACAAAACAGGTGCTCTACCGTTGAGCTACGCCGGCAAATTCAAGGCCGACACGATATGAGAAGTTTAAAGAACAAGACCAGCTAACTAAAACCGCCCGCGGCCAGGGCCTTGGGCGGAAATTTGGTGGTTCCCCCGGGACTCGAACCCGGAACCAATTGATTAAGAGTCAACTGCTCTACCATTGAGCTAGGAAACCTAAAAACGAGAGGGCAGAAACTCAAAATACCAGGCCGGTTGTCAACGACCTTTTTGGTTTTTTTTGAAACACCTTCCGTCTCCACCCCGGTTTCCACCTGCGTGCAGCCCAGCTTGCCGACAGCGCCCACCGGCCGCAGCCGATCGGGCCGCATCATCGAAACTGGCCAAATAAACCGGTTGTCTCGCGAAGGCGTCGAAGGGAGCGAAGGATCATCCCGGCGCCGTTTTTGGTTATCCACTTTCCCTAGCCTGCCCCGCCACGCCAGCCCCACGCCGGTTCGGATATTCGCGAGTGGGAAAACTTTCCCCTTGCCAAGCGCCGCCGCTCCCACTGTTTTCTGCCGCTCTCCTCATGCAAAAGACCAAAAAGTCCGTCGCCAAGCGCTTCAAGCTCACCGCAACTGGTAAGCTTATCCGCCGCACGCCCGGTTTCCGTCACTTGCTGTCCGCCAAGAGCACGAAGCAAAAGCGTCGTGCCTCCAAGGACAAGCTGGTGGCTCCCGGCCACGCCAAGCCGCTTAAACGCTGCTTGCCGTTCGGCCTCTAAAACCAGGCATCAACCACAACTGGCCAGTCGGGTGAATCCTAACGAGACGACCCGAAGGCCCCAAAACCAAATAAAATAACATGCCTCGTGCAACAAACTCCCCCGCTTCCCGCAAGCGGCACAAGAAAACGCTGAAATACGCCCGTGGCTATTTCGGCTCGAAGTCCAAACTTTTCCGCTACGCCAAAGACGCTGTCCAACACGCTTGGCAGTACGCTTACCGCGATCGTAAGAAGAAGAAGGCCGAATTCCGTAGCCTCTGGATCATCCGTTTGAGCGCCGCCGCTCGCCTGCATGACCTCAGCTACAGCCGCTTCATCGAGGGTCTCCACGCCGCCAACATCGGGCTCGACCGCAAGGTCCTCTCCGACCTGGCGATCCGTGACGAAGTCGCCTTCACCTCGGTCGTCAACCAGGTGAAAGCCGCGTTGAAGACCAAGGCCGCCGCCCTCGCCGCGAAAGCCTAAAGCCGAATCAGGCGGGCCCCTCGGCCCGCCGCCACCCGGCGCTCAAAGAGGACGGATCCCGCCACGCGGGATGCCGTCCTCTTTTTTTGCCCAAAATCCGCCCGTCTCGCCGCCCGCCAACCCGCCCCCTTTTTTCGTGTCCATCCGGGGCTTTAGCGGCCATTCCCCTTTCCTCCCACCCATGCAAGACCTGCTCACCGCCCTGCTGGCCAAAGCCGCCAGCGAACTGCCCGCCGTTGCCACGCGCCCCGACTTCGAGGCCGCCAAGGCCCGCTACGTCGGCCCCAACGGCGAACTCACCGCCCTGATGAAGCAGATGGGCGCCGTGCCCAAGGAGCAGAAGCCGCTGATCGGCAAACTGGTCAACGAGGCGAAAACAGCGCTGCAGGCCCACCTCGACGCCGCCCTCGCCCGCCTCGAGGCCGCCGCCCTCGCCGCCCAGCTCGGGCCGGCCGTCGACCCCACCCTGCCCTCCCCAGACCGCCCCCTCGGCACCCAGCACCCGCTCACCCTCGTGCGCGAGGAGATGACCCGCATCCTGCGTAAGGTCGGCTTCACCGTGGTCGAGGGCCCCGAGGTCGAGACCGAGTACTACTGCTTCGACGCCCTCAACACCCCGGCCGACCACCCGGCTCGCGACGCCCAGGACACCTTTTACCTGCCCGAGTCGGCCCGCTTCGGTAACGTATCCAAAAAATCCCCCGACGAGAAATACCTCCTGCGCACCCACACCTCCTCGGTGCAGATCCGCACCATGCTCAAGGGCGAGCCGCCCATCCGCATCGTCTCCCCCGGCCGCGTTTACCGCCGCGACACCACCGACGCGACCCACTCGGCCAACTTCCACCAGCTCGAGTGCCTCTACGTGGACAAAAACGTCACCGTGCGCGACCTCAAGGCGCTGCTCGACTACATCTTCGCCTCGCTGCTGGGCAAGGACACCAAGACGCGTTTCCGCCCCCACTATTTCGGTTACACCGAGCCGAGCTTCGAGGTGGATCTTTCCGCCCGCCACCTGCCCAAGGTGAACAAGGAGTGGATCGAGATCGGCGGCTGCGGCATGGTTGACCCAATCGTGTTCAAGGACGTCGGCTACGACCCTGAGGTCTGGAGCGGCTACGCTTTCGGCATGGGCCTGGAGCGCCTCGCCATGCTGCTCTACGGCATCGATGACATCCGCTATTTCTACCAAAACGACGCCCGCTTCCTCCGCCAATTCGCTTAAATCCTTTTGGCCCACGAAACACACGAAACGACACGAAATAAAAACCAAGTCGGCATTCAGGCTATTCCGACTTTCGTGTTATTTCGTGTATTTCGTGGGCAACCTCTGACTCCGCTCCCCCGATGAAAGTTTCCCTCAACTGGCTCCAGTCCTACGTCGATCTCACCGGTGTGTCCGCCGAGGATATCTCGCGCGCCATTACCTTCCTCGGCTTCGAGGTCGAACAGGTCATCCGCACCGGCGCACCCGCTTTTAACAACGTTGTCGTCGGCCACATCCTCACCCGCGACAAACACCCCAACGCCGACAAGCTCTCCGTGTGCACCGTCGATGTCGGCACCTCCCATGGCGGCGTGCGGACCATCGTCTGCGGCGCGCCCAACTGCGACGTGGGCAACAGCGTGCCGGTCGCCCTGCCCGGCGCCGTCCTACCCGGTGACTTTGTCATCAAAGAGGCCAAGGTCCGCGGTCAGGCCTCCTCCGGCATGATGTGCTCGGCCAAGGAGCTCACCCTTTCCCACGAGGCCCAAGGCCTGCTGCTGCTCAACGGCGGATTCGCCGCCGGCACCCCGATCAACGACGTACTCCCGGCCGGCGACACGGTTTTTGACATTGAGATCACTCCCAACCGCCCCGACTGCCTTTCCCACCTCGGCGTCGCCCGCGAACTCGCCGCCTGGTTCAAGAAGGAGCTGCGCTACCCCGAGGTTAACTTCACCCCGGCCTCCATCGGCGCTTCGCCCCGGACCGACCTGTTAAAATCCATCCACGTCGAAAACCCGACCAGTTGCCCGCTCTACACCGCCACGGTGATCACAGGGGTCAACGTCGGCCCCAGCCCCGAGTGGATGCAGCAGCGGCTCTCCGCGGTCGGCCTGCGCCCGATCAACAACGTGGTCGATATCGGCAACTACGTGATGCTCGAATACGGCCAGCCCGTGCACGCCTTCGACGCGCGCAAACTCGCCGGCGCCGAGCTGATCGTGCGCTCCGCCACCGAGGGCGAACGCATCACCACCCTCGATGGTAAAACCCGCGAGTTGGGCGCGCCCATCCTGGTCATCGCCGACGCGGAAAAGCCCGTGGTCATCGCCGGCATCATGGGCTCGGCCGAAGCCGGGGTCACCGAAGCGACCACCGAGCTGGTCCTCGAAGTCGCCTGCTTTAAACGCCAGTCGGTGCGCGCCACCGCCAAACGCCTCGGGCTGGCATCGGACTCCTCCTACCGCTACGAGCGCGGTGTCGATGTTCACTCTCTCGACGAGGCCGCCCACCGTTTCATCGACCTGATTCTCGCCCACGCTGGCGGCCAGGTCGCCGGCCCGATCCACCGCGTCGGCGGCGACCAGCCGTGGGAGCGCGAAATCACCGTCACCCCGGCCTACATCAACGCCAAACTCGGCTTCGAGATTCCCGCCGAGGTGATCAAAACCTCGCTCGAATCACTCGAGCTCGGCCTGGTGCGCGAGGAGTCCACCGAGGACGGCGGCTTGGAGTGGACCTTCTCCGTGCCGAGCTGGCGCGACGACCTCGACCGCCCGATCGACTTGGTCGAGGAAGTCGTGCGCCTCTACGGCACTGAAAAAATCCCCTCCACCGTCATCACCGCGCCCGGTCTGGTCGGTAACGACGACCCGATCGTGCTGTTCAACCGCCGTGTCACCGACGCGCTGGTCGGCCAGGGTTTTCACGAAGCAGTTAACTACACACTGCGCCCCGCCAAGGAGCTGGCCGCCTGGGCCACCTCGGCGGCGGTCGCTGACCTGGCGCTCGCCAATCCGTTTGTCGAAGACCAGTCGCACCTGCGCCCCACCCTGGTGAGCGGCCTGCTGGAAACGCTCAAACTCAACCAAGCGCGCGGGGTGGCCGCCTCGCACTTTTTCGAGACCGGGCGGGTTTTCCTCGAGCGCAACGGCCAGCTCTCCGAGTGTGTTGCCGCCGCCTTTGTGATCGCCGAAGCCACCGGTGAACGCACCTGGCGCACCCGCGAGGCCGCCGACTTCTACACCGCCAAACACCACACTGAGACGATCGCGGCGGCCGCCGGCATCGAGCTCGGCCGCCAACCCACCGCGCTGGTGCCGGTACCCGCCCACGGCTGGCAGGAGGGCCAAGCCGCCACCGCCGGTGACATCAAACACGGATGGACGGCCACGTACGGTCTGGTGAGCCTCGCCCACCTCAAAGCCCTCGGTCTGACCGGCAAGGTCTACGCCGGCTTTTTCGCGATGGTTTCCGAGAAGGTCACCGGCGAGGCCGAGCGCCGCAGCTTTAAGCC
>CAMBUJ010000051.1 GCA_945871005.1 Opitutus sp. GAS368
CACGCGCACATCAACGGCTTTGATGAGACGGGTTCCGCCGCCGATTTGAAGGTCGGTCGCCAAAATGCGGATTCGCTCATCACGAAACTCGGGGTTCATGTAAGTCGCCCCTTTGTTGCCAATAAAATTGGGTGGATTCCCGATCTGAGCCTGAGCGCCAGCCGCCAGTCGTTTAACCCCAATAGTATTACCGCTCGATTGGCCGCCGGTGGGGATTCTTTTAGGGTCAGCCCGCAGGCCGCTGGCAGTGAGTATATTAATCCCGGCGCGAGCCTCTCGGCACTGTTGCCCAACGGTTGGGCCGTGCGCCTGAGTTACGATGCGATATTAAATCCGAAATCCTCCGAGCACCGGGTAAACTTGAGCCTTAACGCAAGGTTTTAGGCCAGCGCATAAGGTGTGGCGGTTTGGCGCTGAAAGCGAACGGGCCGGCGCCGGAATCAAGCGGGAACCGGCAAAGGAATGGGGACATCGAGGTGAGGTCGATGAGTTGGCGGATAGGTATCCAAATTCGCCAGTTAAAGCGGCCAGAGGGCCTTCTCGGCAAGCTACTGGAAACCGCCAAACGCATCCATGCACAAGAACGCGGCGATGGGCCAAAAAGTGTACAGCGTGCATCCCAAAGGTAAGGCCGGTAAAAAGTAGGTTCTTCCGGTTTCTTAGTGGCCCAAGGAGGCAGAGCCAAGGCATGCTTTGAAGAATGAAACCAAGCAAAAACACGGAAACGGTGGCGGAGCATTATGGGAAGTTGCTTGGTCTGGAGGAGCCGTGGGAGGTAAAGTCGGCGCAGCTCGATCTGCTGCGGGGGCGCGTTGAGATCGAAGTGGAGTGGAGGAAGGACGCGGGTGTGGCGTGCCCCGAGTGCGGGCAGCCGGGGGTGCGACACGATCACGCGCCGGAGCGGGAATGGCGGCACGTCAATGTGATGCAATTCACCTCGGTCATTCGCGCCAGAGTGCCGCGCTGCCGGTGCGTGACGCACGGCGTCAAAACTGTGCGCACGTCATGGGCGGAGCCGGGGTCGCATTTCACGCTGCATTTCGAGGCGTTTGCGGTAAAGCTGATCGGGGCATGCCGTTCGCTGACCCAAGTAGCCGAGTTGCTGGAACTGGACTGGGATGGGGTGCAGCGACTGGTGGATCGCGCGGTGGCGCGTGGTTTGGCCAGGCGCACGTTGGCCGACATCCGTTACGTGGGTCTCGACGAGAAGAGTTTTTTGCGAGGCCAGAGCTATGTGTCGGTCATGAACGATGTAAAAGGGGCCCGGGTGCTGGAGGTCACGCTGGGGCGCGATCAGGCCGCCGGCGAGGCGTTGTGGCAGGCGATCCCCGAGGCGACCCGCTTGAACGTGGAGGCGGCCGCGATGGACATGAGTGGCAGCTACGTCGCAGCGACCCACGCCCAGGCCCCGCAAGCGGCGATCGTCCATGATAAGTTTCACATCTCCAAGATGTTCAACGAAGCCATCGATCAAACCCGCCGGGCCGAGCACGTTCGCTTGCAGGCCAAGGGTGATGACACCCTTAAGGGCACTCGTTATCAGTGGCTTCACGGGGTGGTCCCTGAGCGCAAACAGGCCGGGTTTGCCGAGTTACTTGAAATCAACCTGCAGACCGCGAAGGCTTGGTGCTATAAAGAGCAATTCATCGAGTTTTGGGCTCAGCCAAACGCAGCGATGGGCGAGGACTTTTTCGCCAAATGGTTTCGCAGTGTTTCCTCCACACGCCTCACCAAGGTCAAGGCCGTCGCACAGACGCTCAAAAGGCACCTGACCAACATCCTGACCTACTTCGTCCATCCTATCACCAACGCCATCTCAGAGGGCTTCAACTCCAAGATTCAGTCGATCAAGTCCGACGCCCGTGGCTTCCGTAGCTTTAAGCATTACCGCTCCCGCATCCTCTTTCACTGCGGCAAACTCGACCTCGCACCGATTCTTCCTTCTTTAGCCGCTTCCGGGCTTACCCACTAGAAAACCGGAAGAACCACATTTCTCGCGCATACCAGTCACCAATTTCCGCCACGCCCTGCGGCCCCCAATGCGCCCAGAAACCCAGCTTGGCGTCCGAATACCATTCCGCTGTCTTATAGGTCTTGAGCGATTCGTATGTCGGCTTGAACGGCCCCGGCACCAGCGGTTCGCCTACATCCAACGCCTTAATGTCGGAATCTTTTGTCTTGTCCTCGACCGTACGCCGGTCCTCTTCGCATACACCAACCTCGTAAAGACCCGCCAATAAGATAAAAATTGTATAAAGCCTGATTTTTTTCATATAATTTCTTAACTGTTTATCGTTTTTTTATAACACATGCCCCTAAAGACAGGCATTCAGCGCCGCTCCTGTAATCGAACGCAAATCCGGTTTTAAAATAGCCGATTCAATTAGATGAATTTGTGACATTCTCGCAGTTGAAGGTCATGATCGGCGCCAGAGTTTTCGAATCCAGTCCATAAAATTGCATATGCCAATCACCAAGTTTGACCGCAGTATTTGGGGCGCATTTGTTTCCGGTAATAGTCAGGCCTTTGGTCGAGGTGACCACTATATTGGGAAGTGGCGAACCTGTAATGCGATTGTTTGTTAACGTGATCCGATTGTGCGCTCCGGCTGGCGCCCGCTGCCCATTTCCGGCCCGGGCTTCAATTTGGATGGCGATATCCTTGCAGTCTTTGATTACATTTCCCCGTATCTCGACGTCATTGCTGCTGCCGGATTCAAGCCACCACCATTCCGGGGCCATCTGAATTCCGTGTCCCCAATTGCCAGTCATCTTATTGCCGATGATTTTTCCGTTGCTGGCCTTGACCAAGATGCCGCGGGACCGGTTCATTCCGAAATCGCAGTCCTGCACCAGGAAACCGTTGCCCATACGGTTCATGGAGGCGATGACCGAACCCATCGGCAGGTTGACCTCGCGGTCAAGCGTGATGGACAGAGCCTTGGTCTCAGACTTGCTCATCGTCTGCTTGGTTTGTTCACTCATGTTTTGCTTTAGCAGGAACTTTGATTCCTCCGCACTGACTGTTCCGTCCGGTGCTATGGCCACAACCTTGGCGTCGGGCAGTCTCTCTCCAGAATATGAAACCAATTCCACTGGGTCGCCAACCTTGAGATTGATGCCGCGGGTTGCAAGGATCCGGACTGAATTTTTATTGCTGCCCATGATCATGTAGTATTCGCCGCAAATGTTGACGCAGTCGTCGCCCTGCCATTTTGCGGTACAACCGATGATCTGCGGACCTCTCACCGCATGCTTGCTATGGTAGGCGTCAGCGTTGCCTGAGCGTAACCGGTGAATACCGCGCGGCTTCAGATCGGTCTCTAATGGCCGGCGATCAATAGAACACCGAATGTATTTTGTGCCGTCGCAATTGTATTCGAGGTAGCTGAAACAGTTGGAGGCATAGAGGCGGATGTCCTCAAGAACCAGATTCTTGCAGTCGCCGCTGACGATGGCATGGCCGTTGGCGCCTCCTGGATTGTAATTGCTGTTCGTGACGAGAATGTCGCCGACCTCCTCCCTATCCCCGTCCGGATTGTATTGGTAGTTTTCGGGTTTCATGAGCCTGTAGCGGCGATTGCCAAGGGATTCAAAAGGCTTCGGAGCGCAGTAGATGACGGATCGCTTGAGAGTCTCCGTCTTCTGGTCGAAGATCTCGACACGCGCTTCCAGGTTCTCGGGATAACCGTCAAAGAGTTCGAAATCGAGCCAGCTTTTATCGGGCGCCATGGCGGTAATTCTGCCCTGTGTGAAAGGCAGTGGATCGTAGTCCACCGTCATTTCCTTCAAGGTGACATTCTCGCAGTTCTCGAAGGTGATGGCACGGACAGTCTCCGTGCAGACCATCTCCACGTCCTTGGCAATAATCTCCACATTCTTCAAATCCTTGAAATACAAGTGATGGCCGTTCTGCGGCTTGACGCGATAGACTCCGGGGGGGATGACAATTTTACTGACTCCGGATTTCAATCCGTCGTCGATGATCTTCCGTAAATCCATCGCTGGCATTGCCTGCTTTTCGGCAGTAGGCTGTGTTGCAGGTGCAGTCACCTCAACCCCTTTGACAATAGATGGCAAACATACTGCAAGGGTTTGAATTAAGGCGATAGCCGGCAGTATTCGACAACACTGTATCAAATGGTTCGTCATCTTAGCGTTTCTGAGATGCATGATTTTCATTTAAATCTGGTTTTACGGTAAATTTTTCGGAGTGGATTTCACGACGGGGCTTTCCACTTGAGGTTTTAACTTTGATACAAAGGGCATAACGTTCAATTGTTGTTATGAAGTACTGATTAATCTGATTTTTGCATATCAGCGTTTATTCGGAGAGTGAGTTTTTTTCGATTAAAACCTCGCTGCACGAAGGACTCACGGTGACGCGGAGGGCGTTCGGGGTGGACGTGTTGTCGGTCACCACCAGGCCTTTCACGCTTTTTACCTTTATCTCACCGCGATCGAAGGTGTTGCCCACGATCCGGACGTTTTCATGCACCGGAGCCTTGGGGTCGTCCACTTTAATAGCGGCGCCAATCACGATGCCGCAGGCCACGAAGCGGTTGTTTTTAATCAGCAAATCACGCACCGGGCTCGACTCCATCCAGTGGGTGGCGTCGCCCTCGATTAAAATGCCTGGCATGTGGCACTTGTCCAAGTGGTTGCCTTCCACCCTTATTTTACCGCGCGTACCGAAGAGAAAGCCGCGCACCGGGTTCATATCAACGTGGTTGTTCAGGACTGTTATATTCGGATTCCAGGTGATATTATCGAGCACGTCGTTCGGTTCAAAACGAGGTGCCGGCGCATCCAGACGCAGCAGCCAGTCTTGGTCGGATATACGCTTCACGCTGGCGACGCGGGCACGAGGATTGTCTGGATATTCGCGAATCGTGGCGGGGTTCATCACCGCGATCTCGTCGCCCGCAGTGTAAGGGGCGAAGCCATAGGTTTGCCGATGTACATAACGTACCAGCAGCTGATCGGCGCCGATTTGCTCAATAATGCGAAGGTAGGTTCCGTGGCAATTGATGGAGTCATCCTGCATGCCGGAGAGCCGGCAGGAATCGACGAGAATCTCGCCCTTGCAGTTGGAAAACTGGAAAATATCCGCCCAGGCCGGGCAGGAGCGCAGGGTGTTTTTGGGCGGGGCCACGTTCACCCGCTGGAAGGTGAGGGTATCGGTGAACTGGCTGACGAACCCCATGCCGGTTAAAGCGTAGATATCGCAGTCGCGAAAGGTGATTCGGGCGCAGCGGGCGTTATGAACGCCGACCATCTCGCGTTTGGCGTTGCGGAAATGATACTGGTGGCCGGCCGTCAAACCCGGTGCCTTGGTGGAATAATCGAGGCGGACCTTGCGCTCGCCCAGGTCGGTCGCCGTGGCCTCGGCTTGGCCGTTGGCATTCCAGCCTAAGGGCGCGCGGCTCCGCCATGCCCGGCCTTCGGCGGGAATGGCTTCCTGGCAGAAGCTGCCGGGGCCCCAATCGCCGGTCCAGGTGAATTTACCGTTTTTGACTTCATAATCCGATTGCTCGGCGACCTGAATCACCGCGTGGGTGGGGCCGACTTCAAGTGCCCGGAATTCGGAAACGGTCGGGCGTTTCAAGTCCAGCACCAGCCGACTGAACGTGATGTCCTCCGACTGATGATTAAAAACTTGCATCATGCGACCGTCGAAGAGGATCAGGGTTTTGCCCGGTCCCTCGACCCCGCCGCCTTCAACCCGGAGGTGCTTCATGTTTTCAATGATAATCCCGATGGGTTTGGGGTCGGTGGAATCCTGCGAGTTGGATACAAACAGCGGCCGACGGACAATATTCTGGCCGCCGATCGTATGCGTGCCGGGAAGGAAACGAATCACAATCGGCTTATCCGCCGTGCCCGCACCGGAAGGCTGCAGGGTTTCTTCCTGCTTCCCGGGGGCGATGATCACCGTGTCGCCCGGGGCCAGCCGGACGCGGTTAAGGGCGCCATAGGTTTTCCATGGACGACCGACCGGGTTCGCATCGGTGCCGTTGACCGGGTCGATGGTGTAGGTGGTATTGCCCTTGGACTGGATCAACGGGGCCGGCTGCGGCGGAGGGGCGAGTGGAGCGGCGGAGAGCGCCGAAGACAAACCGAGGAAGAGGAGGAAGAAGGACCGGGGGTTTAGGTGCATGGTGAAAATAAAGGGGGCGCAGAGTTTAAGCCTGCAGGGGTTGTGGGTGAAGGATTCTGAGACTCGATCAATTAGCCGCGAAAGAACGCAGAGTACGCATAGAAATACAGGGTTCTCTCTTTGCGCTCCTTGCGTTCTTTTGCGGCTAAAGTGCTGAGGGGTTCGATTCCCGGAGATTCATTTTTGGCTGCCTTATCGTTGTTCGGAGCGGACCTTTTTCAGCTCGCCGTTAACCCGCACCAAAACCGCTTGAGGGACGGCCGAGGTGATGCGGTAGGTGGTGACTTTGCCGTCGGCCCACTGCATATCGACGGTGAAACCACCGCGCGCTTTCAGGCCCGAGACGCTGCCGCTGGCCGCCCAGACTTTGGGGAGCGCCGGCAGCAGGTGAATCTCGTCGAGGTGGCTTTGCAGGAGCATTTCACAGACCCCGGCGGTGTAGCCGAAATTACCGTCGATCTGAAACGGCGGGGCAGCGTCGAGCAAGTTGGCATACAGACCGCCGCCATCAACGTAGTTGAAGCCGGTATCGGTGACGAAATTGAACAGTTTGCTGATTATTTTGTGAGCGTGGTCGCCGTCCTGCAGGCGGGCCCAGAGGTTGATCTTTTTGGCGGTGCTCCAACCGGTGCTGACGTCGCCACGAGCGTCCAACGACACGCGGGCGGCTTCGGCCAGCTGGGGGGTTTGTTGCAACGAGATCTGACGACCGGGAAACAGCCCAATGAGGTGCGACATGTGGCGGTGCTTGTCGCTGGGGGTATCAAGGGTGCCTTCCTTGCCGGCAGGCTGATTGGTCAACTCGTCGCGCCATTCCAGCAATTGGCCCCAACTGCCGATCTTGGGGGGCAACAGGCGGGCCTTCATCGCGGTGAGTTGCGCGCGTAGCTCGGGGTCCACCCCGAGCACTTCGGACGCCTCGATCGTGCTGGTGAACAAGTCCCAGACCCACTGTTGGTTAAAGGCAATTCCTGCCTGCTTCGGCCCGTGTTCGGGCGAAAAATCGACGGGGGTGACCAGCGAGCCGTCGGCCTCGGTGATCAGACTCTCAATCCAGAAGGCGCAGACCTCTTTCATCGCCGGATAGGCGTGGGTGCGCAGGTAGTCTTTATTCCCGGTGAAGCGGTAGTGGTCGTAGCTGTTTTGCAGCAGCCAGGCGGCGGCCCCCAATTGCCATTCCCACGAACACCCGCCAAACAGTCCGCTTTCCCCGCGCATGGCCCAGCCGGCTTTGTTCAACTCAGTGCGGGTGGCGGTAACGCGCACCTCGCGGATCGACTGGATCCAATCGGCATAGGGCTGGAAACACTCGGACAAATTGGTGACGTCGCTGGGCCAGTAATTCATCTGGATGTTCACATTGGTGTGATAATCCGAGCGCCAAGGCGAGTTATTGGTGTTGCACCACTTGCCCTGGAGGTTGGCCGGCAGGGTACCCGGACGCGACGAGGAGATCAGGAGGTAACGCCCGAATTGGAACAGCAGGGTTTCCAGTTGGGGGTCGCGCTGGCCGGTAGTCGAAATCGCCTGCAGCCGGGCGTTGGTGGTCAAGGCGGCGGCCGGGCTGGTGCCCAAATCCAAGCTCACCCGACCGAACAGCTTTTGGTAATCGCCCAGGTGCTCGGCGAGCAGCGCGTCCCAGCCGCGGGCCGACGCGGCTTGTTGGCGGGCGACGACTTGGTCGAGTTTCGCCACATCTTTCCAGCCTTGGGTGCGGTCCTGCACAAAATCGGTGCCGGCCGACAAAATCAGGGTGAGCGTGGTCACATTCGTGAAGACGATCCGGTCGCCTTGGACCGCGACCGTGCCACCCTCGTTAAGCACCCGCACCTGAGCGGCGTAACTGAGCGCCAAGGCGTAGCTGTCGCCGGGCTTTTTCTTGGAGGAGCCGCCCCGATAGGTGAAGCCGGCGAGCGAACCGGTGGCGGTCAGGGTGTCGCCGGCGGCGCGAATCACGGCCTTGTGTGAATCGGTTAACTCGACCGAACCGGTGAGCGCGCCGGGTTTATCTGCGGTGTAACGAAACGCCATAACCCGGGCCGGATAACTGGCGAAAGCCTCACGCCGGTGAGTGACTCCGGCCTGGACAAAGCCGACGCTGTGCACCGCGCGATTAAGATCCAACTCACGCCGGTAGCCTGGCGGGGTTGCAGAGACCGTGGCCGTGGCGGGCTTGACTGCGGCGGCCGGCTGCGCGGCGGCGGCCCCGAAACGCACCCAAACGTCGCCAAAGGCTTGATAAGAACCGGTATCGCTCTCGTCGCCGATCCACAGGCTTTCCTCGTTGAATTGGATTTGATCGGTGTCGACGCCGCCGATCAACATAGCACCCAGGTAGCCGTTGCCAATCGGCAGAGCCTCACGCATCCAGGAGGCGGCGGGCTGATCGTAGCGCAGCGTGAGATCGGCGGGCGCGGCCATGACCGAGTTCATCAACAACAAGGCGGCGAGGGGTAGGATACGTTGGTCCATAGGGAAAAGTGGGGGCGAGTTGGGGTCAGGTTAATTGTTCAGGTTCGGAAGCAGTCAGGGGACAGAGTCCGGACGCGTTATATCATTTAGGGTTGTACTGAAAAAGACATGGGCCGGTCGCTTTCAGAAAATGGAGTCGTTCAGGTCGTGGTGCCTGTAGGCGTCACTTCGGCACTCTCCGATTGCGTGAACCCCTGATCGCGGAAGTGCACGGGGCTGCGTCCGATCTCTCGCTTGAAGGCGACCGAAAAAGCGTAAGGCGAGGCGTAACCCACCTCTGCGGCGATAGCCTCGAGGGTCATCGTCGTCAGGAGTAAGCGACTGATCGCGTGGTTCATGCGAAGCTTCGTCACCACCGCCATCGGCTTTGCGCGAAAGTGCTTTAAGGATTCTTTATACAAATAACTTGAACTCATGTTCAACTTGGCCGCCATCGCGGCGACCGTCCAGTCGGCGTTTAGTTCGGCTTGAATCAGGCCTTCGAGCATTTTTATTTTCCCCCGAAAGGAATGGGACTTCGTCCCAAGGATCTGATCGATCGCCTGCTCAATGCTAAAGATTATCAATTCCATGGCATTGATCCGAGCGCTGAGTACCCCGGAGCCCCGACTCGGTAAAGCGAGCAGGTAGGCATCGATCAACCCGCGCAAGTGCCCGAGGGCAAAATCGGGATAGATGCCTGGGGGAACCTCCGCCAACCGGTCCCACAGACGCGTGGGATTAAAATGGATCCAGAACCCGCTCGCTTGGGGGGAAGCCAAGCGGATGCAGTGCAACGAGGGTGAAGGGCAGATCGCCACCTCGCCCGGACGTAAGGTCTTAAATCGGATCTTCACGGAATGCTGTGGGTAGGGGCTGAAGGCAAATGAGGTGCAAGATCGAGTCTGCCGCAAAAGAAGAGGATACGGGTGCGGTAGTTTTCAAACTTACGAAAGCCCCGGGCATCGGCTTTGAGGGCCTGGATTTTGGAGTTAAAACCCTCGGTGAGAGCATTGGAAATGCGGTGCTTAAAATAGGTCAGTAATCCGCCGAGATGGGCCTTCAGTGTTTTCGCCACTTTTTTGACACGGGGCAGGCGGCTACTCATGACGGAGCGATACCACTGCTGGAAAAAGGCGTTGCCTGCATCCGCGTCGGGCTGGTGCCAAAACTCGACCATCTGCTCCTTGTAGGCCCACGCCTTGGCGGTGCGCAGATTGGACTCTAGCAAGGACTCAAAGTGCTGCTTGCGATCGTCCGGGACGGTGCCATGCAGCCAAAGAAATCGGGTGCGTTTGAGGGTATCATCGCCTTCGCCGGCGAGTTCAGCGGACTCATCCCTGCGGGTGTGATCGACCGCCTCGTTCAGAGGCTTTGAAACATGAAACCGGTCGTGAACGATATCCGCGTTGGGAGCGGCTTGTTGGGTGGCGGCGATGAAGGATGCCCCCATGTCCATGGCGACCGCCTCAACTCCGTCAACCTGCTCCTTTGATAATGATGCCCAGAGCTTTAAGCCACTCACGGTGTCCCGACCAGGGACCACGTCGAGCACCCGTCGCCCGGTCAGGTCCGTCATCAAGGAAACGTAACTTTGCCCCCGCAAAAAGCTCTTCTCGTCCAAGCCAACCAGGGAAAGCCCGTCGAGGCTTCGCCGCGCCAATCCCCGCTCGACTGCCTGTTCGATTATGCGTTGCACGCTGTCCCAATGCAGGCAGAGCAGCTCGGCGGCTTGGCTCAGCGAGCGGCATGCGGCAATCACGGCCACCGCAAAGCTTTCAAAGTGCAGGGTAAACCTCGATCCTGGCTCCGCCCACGGCACTCTCATGGTTTTGACTCCGTCTTGTTCGCAATCGCAGCGCGGCACCGCGCAACGCAGTTCCAACCGGTACTGCATCACGCTGAGATGCCTCCAACTACGCTCCGGCATTCGGTCGTAAATTGGCATCGGTTTGCCGCACGCCGGACACGGCACCTTCACCCCGTCCGGCCATCGCAGCCAGACTGTGACGCTTTGCCCAATAAGGTCATCCTCCACCTTGGTCACTTCCCACGGTTCCGGCAGCAACAGCAACCGCCGGTAATGTTCATGCACGCTTATACTCATCTTTACTTTTTAGCTGCTTTTTAGGCCCTCACCCACAGCAAAACGGGAAGAACCGTTTAATGGTTACCCGGCCGAGGTGCTCCTGCACTGAGCGGCGGTTGCCCGCCGGGATCTTCAGGCCCACATGACAAAACGAACGGTAATACCTCTATTACTCGGGGTGGGGATGTCGCGCGGCGGTGACCAAGCAATCGGCGGGCTACTATGGTGCGATTTCGACATGGATTTTATCCCGCGGTACGGCGTCCACCAGCTTTGCGGCCATACGCCGGAACACTTGCGGGGGCAACTGCTTCTGCGGAGCGGAGTGGTGCGAAACGTCAAGCTCCTGGAGCTCACCCAGGACGCGGCCGATCGCCTCAAAAACCCGGCGGTACTCTCACAAAACTGGTGCCTGGATACCCGGGGGCACAGCTTTGCCAAAATTTACCCCACGCACTTGCACCTAAACTGGGATGATTATTGCCGTGACCTGCCAGCTCCGGCGGTGGTGTCGCCCCTCTGGCCACTGCTCACAGCATTCAACCTGGTGCCGGACCTCACCGACGAACCGCCCATGCGCGTCGATTGGGGCAAAGTCCGGGAACGTTTTGAAAACACGCCCGCCTGGGCCCCGCTTCTGCGTGCATTGAAATTAGCCGGCCACCCAAAGACGCCCCCGACCGCTCCACAATTCGAACGAGTCCTGAGTACCCTCGTGAAGAAAGACGTTCTGCCAGCCGCAGGTGCGTAAAAAAAAGACCGCTTAACCCCGAAGGTGAACGGCTCATTAATTGGAGCCGAATAAAAACAGCACAACAGATTTAGCTGACCATCTTAACACGAAATATCAACTATCATTATGCCAAAAATTATAATCACCGCAGACCTTCATCATGGTATAACTGGTCTGCACGAAATCGTGCAGCTACGACACAAAATTGCCGCTGAAAATCCCGACTTAGTAATTATCGCGGGCGACATTGGTGAGGGGGTTAAAAGAATAGACGAGTGCTTGCGTGAATTCAAAACCCTCACCTGCCCAGTCGGGGTAATCGCCGGTAATCACGACTTATGGTTACGCGACCATAATATCATTCGCGACAGTGCACACCTCATGGATGAGTTTCTGCCGCAGCTGGTACGAGGTCACGGCATGCACTGGCTGGAAACCGAAGATTTACAGATTGGTGACGTGGCTGTTACTGGCACCCTCGGCTGGTACGACTACTCTCGGCGGGTAGTAACCAAGGATACGATTCATCTCACGACTAGCGATTATCAGCTGATAAAACCAAGATTTAATAATGATGGGAATTATGTTCGATGGAGCGATAAACGTAAAGATGTGGAGTTCGCCAACTCACTCGGGGAGGCGCTTGAAACGCGGCTCGCCAAGTTGGAATCGGATCCGCGGGTGCGTGAGGTTCTGGTGGTTACCCACGTGCCGGCATTTTTCGAACAGCTAGTGCCAATGGCGGGGGATCATCCGATTGCCGACTCGTATTTTGGTAATCTCACCTTGGGCAGCCGTTTGATAAAATACCCCAAGGTGCGCACTGTCGTCAGCGGTCACACGCATCGCGAAGTACCGCTACAATCAATCAGATCGGCTGGTCGCGAGATTGCGATCGCGACCCTGAGTAGTGATTACCGAGCGCCTAAATACCTTACGCTTATAGTGTAAACGCGTAAGCGGACTCGGGTTGGACTGAGCCTGATTAAATCCTGAATATCAGGAATCTCCGAGAGTTACTGATCGTCCCCAACGGTGAACGGCGAGCGAGAAAGCGCCTATTTTTGACGATAACCAGAGTACGGCGGGGGACAACGTTGCGATGGGGCTGGCGGCAGTCGTTTAAGCCGTGACCTTACAGCGTCGGGCGATGCACTCCGTTTGTATTCAGGGCTGCTTCCGCGTCCCTGAGCGTCGTGAGTATTTCATCGAATGAGGGCGGGGAGTCTAAAAACATCGGAGCCATCGCTGCGTAGTCTTTTCTCAGTTCATGAATGCGGGCCTCGGAGGGAATCAGTCGGAGTGTTCCCGGCTTGGCATCCTCGAAGTTGGACCAGCCAGACGCAAAGAACCGACTCTTGTGAAGTCGTACCCGGTCCAGGAGGTCGAGCCGGGTAGCGGCCATGGGGCCACGTTCATTTTTCCAGAGCGCGGCGAAATCTGCATAGTGCCGGGCATAGCGATCCCGCAGCGGTTGGGTGGCCGGGCGGTGGTACTCCGCGTGAAGGATCGTGGCCTTCTCCCAGAAGGTGCGCTCGAATTCGAGTGCGACCACGTCCGCGTGAAAGTCGCTGAACGCCGCTGGTGCGAGCGAGGCGATCATGGGTACGATGGGATGGGTGCCGGTGGGACGCTGGTCCGTGAGCGAGCCAAATTCGACTTTGACCGTCGGGGCAATGTAGGTGCCGGCGGGCACGGCTTGAGGATAGGCAAAGTAGAGGATCGGACTGTGGGAGGCGGCCTCCAACTCATAGGTAAGCCAGGTTTTCCCCGGTGGGTTTCCAAGTGAATGCTGAATTACCCGCTCCAGTGCCGGGCCGAAGCGTTGACTCACCGCGTTGGCGCAATCCGCCTCGATTTGGGCTACGCGTTTTTGACGGGCAGTTTTTGAGGGCGCGTCATCCAGGTCGATCTCGCTCCATCCCAAGGACGCGGGTGTGAGTCCGAGGTCGATATCTTCAGAGAAACGGTGAATCGCCTGAAACACCTTCGCCAAGGACGTGCCGCCTTTGAAAACACAATCACGCCCCAGTTCATCGGTCGCGAAAATCTTACCCAACAACCAACACACCCAGAAATCCTTTTCCACGATGTAGGCGGGGACGTTGGTGGACGCGGAATACTGGTAGATGAAATCCGCGCGTGACTCGGCGGGCTCTTGGGCGAAGTCGTTCATGGGGTCGTGATCTGCGATTGGGCAATGAGCCGCAAGTGGGGGTGCATCCAGGCCGGGGCTTTGGTCAGGTCGGTAAGGAGTCGGCGTCGGTCGGCAGGGGAAAGAAGGGTGCTCAGCGGGGCCAGTCGCTCCGGAGTCAAGTTAGCTTCACCGATGTTACGCAAGGCGCCAAATACCCGTGCACTCATGTCGGTAGGGGCACCGAGTTTACGTGGGGACCGGTGCCGGAGGTCTAGGGTGAGCGGGCCGGCTTTAATGATGCGGCTGCGACCAGTGGTGAGGTAAACATGGCGAGCCGGCACTTGTTCGGTGAGGTGCAGGCGATTGGCCGCATACGATTCGTGCTCTTGGAATTCCGTGCCATCGCGGCGGGTGATGGCGGCCAGAATATCTTCGGGCCGTGCATGCAAAAGCCCGAGTACCGGGTGGCTTTTGGGCGCATCGTAAAGGCCCCGGTCAAGGCGTCGAATCACCCCTTCTTTGGCTAGCCGGAGCAGTGACATGCCGACAGCTTGCGGCGTCCCCAGATCCAAGAAGTCGGAGGGCGTAAAAACCCACCCCGGTGCTTTTCGGCGGATACGGTAGGCGATTTTATCCCGCGTGCTCATGGGCCTATCTAGCTAATAAAGTGTTAAAAAAACGAGCTAATATTGTTAACAAAATGAGGTGGTTTATTAGGGTAATCCAGATTAGCGACTCGGGCAGGACTCACCCATGGGTCCGCCGGCGAGGGCGGCAAAGCGGATACGCACGCGGTGGCAGGCATCCCATCTTATTGCATGACCACCCGTGCACTAGCGCCTTATGAAATCATCCTTCTCACTCAGGCACTCGAAACCCGCCACCGACACCGCGACCGCCTCTTCCTGCTACTCGCGGTAACAACTGGCTTCCGCGTTTCCGAACTGCTGACGTTGCGCTTTGGCCAACTTCTTACCTCCACGTCCCAAGTCGCTAAGGAAATCACCGTTGCGCGCCGCTTGATGAAAGGTGGCCACGGAGTGAGAGCTAAGACGGTCCGTTCCCGCCGGGTGCCGCTAAACGAAACCGCCCGTGCGGCGGTCGAAACCTACCTCGCCACGCTTACTGTCCCGCCCGCCACTGACACCTTCGTTTTCTTATCCCGAAAGGGCGACAACCGCCCGATCTCCCGCTGCCAGGCTCACTTGCTCATAAAAACCCTGGCCCGAGAGGTCGGACTAGACGCCTCGCGGGTGGGCTGCCACTCAACCCGTAAAACCTACGCCCGCGGTCTCTACGAGGCATCGGGCCACGATCTCATTAAAACTCAACGGCTCATGGGTCACACGAACCCTATGACAACCGCCCGCTATTTGGACACGAACGAAGCCGAGCTCGATACTTTGGTCCTGGGATTTAATCCGATGTCCGCTTCACCCCAGACCGGACACCGGTGAGAGAGCCGAGAGAGCTGCTCTTAGCGCAGGTGAGCATTGGCTCACCAATCCTACGTTCCGGAATAAATTGTAAGGTTGACTGAAAATCGTGGGGCAGACCCACAGTCACCCGGCGGAAGGGAAAATCGAAAACCAGGCTTCGCCCTCTTCCTTTGTCGCCAGTTCCCGGTATTCCTCCCGGATAATTTGAGGGCTGTTTCCACTTTCCTCGGCCACCTGCTCGATGTTGTTGAGCACCGCGAGTCGGTAGCTTGCGTAGCATTTGCGCAGTGCATTGGTTTTCACCTCGATCTTAGCCCCACTTATAGCGTTGGAGACAGCCTGACTCAGGGTCTTGGCCGAAGCGTAGCCATGAACTGAACCCGTCCTCGTATTAGTTGGCAGCCACGCACGGAGATTGGGCAATATTGGGATGATCCGCCGAGCCTGAAGTTTGGTCGCTGCCTTCCGAAGCTTGATCCAACCTGTCGCCAAATCGATCTGCTCCCACGTCAGCTTCCAAATCTCTTCATTTCGAATGCCGCTAAACGCCCGGATTGCGATCAAGTGGCGGACCGTTTCGGGAGCGCTCTCTAGAATCTGGCGTATTTCTTCACTGGTGTAGACCTCATTATCCTTGGACGGCTCGCGAACCTTTGTCGTTTCCTCGGCGGCGTGCGGCAGGAAATGGGGAAGCGCTTTCAGTTTTGATTTTGCGAAGTTAAACAACTGTACGACCGCCGCGCGGTAGTTGTTATGGGTCCTGGGCTCCAAGTGGAGGCGCTTGAGCCAGTCATCCAAATCCGTGACGGTGACTGCACTGATCTCCCCCTTGAAAGCTTCCTTCAATTTCCCCAGTCGGGACTCTAGATCCTTAAGGTGATACGCCCCGACCTTTTCATCCTTTTTTTGCTGAATGAACACATCCACTGCGACCGGAACCGTGCATGGCTTCAATTTATCGCCCGCGTATTTTTTGAAAAAATGCGCCGCTTGAACAAGGCTCGCGTCACCGAGTGCCTGTTTGGCGGCGACGAATTCATTCGCAATCGGCAGCAGGGATTTGCCGTAGCCAACGAGTAATTATCGTGTGGATACGTAGTCGGCAACCTCATCGTCGGTGAGGTGACGACGACTCATTTGCCCAAAGGCAATGGCCCGGGCCGCTTTTTTCGCCTCAGTCTTGGCCTTGTCGTAATTATTGAAGCGGGTGCGGACGGCTTTACCGGCGTGCAGGTAGTAAATCGTGTAGATGGGATAGCGCCGTGTGACCTTGCTGGTCCCATTTTTAACAGGGGAGGCAAAGCGATTCAGGGTGCGATAGATGGTCACGGTGGCCGGTCCGCTGCTCACTTTCTCGGGGAAATCACGCTGATTCATGGGCGTGTTTTTGTCCAAACGTTATCCAAATGTAAAAATCTACGACATTGGGGTAAGTCGCGAGATCCATAAACAACGAAACCCACGTGGTTTACGTGGGTTTCAAAAGTGGTGCTCGGGAAGGGACTCGAACCCTTACGCCTTTCGGCACACGCCCCTCAAACGTGTGTGTCTACCAATTCCACCACCCGAGCATTTCTAACGAAGGGAAGGCGGACTAAGATAAATCCCGTGCGGCATGTAAAGCACCGAAATGCATTTTTCTGTTTTAGGGAAACAGCTTGCCACTCCCCTTCACCCATGGACACTGCCCGAGCGCTTCCGCGCCCTCTAAGTTCGCCTTTAGTTAAACACCTACGCCGGCTTTCCGCCCGCATTGACCCGCCATGTCTGAGACGCCTTCCAACGATAAACCGGCCAAAGATTTCAACAAAATCGATTTGGCCCCACTCCAAAGCTTCAGCTTCGGCACCCAGTGGGTCCAAGATAAAGCCGATACCTCCGGGCATTCCGGCGGCGATTCGCGGGACTCCCGTCGCGATGACCGCCCTCGCCGCGAAGGCCCCGGCGGCGGTCCCGGACCGTCCCGCGACCGTCGTGGTTTTCGCAAACCGAGTGGTCCTGGCGAGGAGGTCCGTTCCACTCCCGCCGGTGCCAATGCCGGCGCCCCCGCCCCCCGCGCACCCCGCGAGGGTGGCTCATTCGATTCCCGCGGCCCGCGCCGCGAGGGTCCGGGTGCTGCGCCCGCTCGCGGTGAGTTCCGCGGCGGCCCTGCCGGTCAGCGTCGCGAAGACGGCCCACGTTTTGGCGGCCCGCGCGAGGGTGGTTTCCCCCCCCGCGATCTTGGCCCCTACATCAGCCCTCTGTTTAACGTCACATTCTATCCGGACGACACCGGCTTCTCGGCTCTCGCCAAGGCCATCCGCTCGTCTTGCCGCACCTACGAGCTTTTCGAGATCGCCCGGGTCATCATTGGTAAAAACGACCGCTTCATCGCGGTGATCCAGCACAAGCCCTCCGAAAACCCCGGCGCGGCCAAACCTGCTCCGTTTGCCATCTCCGTTCCCGACGGGGTGCCGTTTGAAAGCGAACAGGCTGCTCTCACTCACGTCCTCGACAAGCACTTCGCCCAGTTCTTCGACTGCTCCGAGGTCGAGATCGAGGCGCCCAAGGGTAATTTCCAAGTCGTCAACCGGTGCTCGGTCACCGGCGAGCTGCTCGGGCCGCCTAATTATCACCGCTATAACCAGATTGTGCAGCAGCACCACGCCGCCAATATCAAGCTGCCGCTCGAGGTTTATCGCACCAAGATCGAGTCAGTCCGCGAGCCCGAGGTCATTGCGCAGTGGCTGGAGAAAATGAAGAAGACCACGCGCTTCACCTGGAAGGTCGCAGCCACCTCTGCTCCGGTGGCCGCTGTGCCGACCGCTCCCGCCGCGGGTGCAACCGAGGAGTCCGCCGAGCCGGTGGCCGCCGCCGCCACCACCGATGCCGCCCCGAGCGTCTCGTTTGATTCGATCGAGGACGCCCGCCAGTACCTGCTCGCCACCGTTAAGGACAAACTGGTGCGCACGGTCGAGTCGCTGCGTTTTTCGGGTAAAAACCTGGAGACGCTGCCGGCCGGCGAAATCCGTCGCACCTTGGAGGGCGCGCTCGAGCGCCAGCGTAGGTTCCCGCTGGATACCGCAAACGCCCTCCGCGGCCGTCTGCGTCGCGAAGGTTTCACCATCTTCAAGAAGGGCTCCAAGGGCGTGAGCTACGTCTGCGCGGTTAAACGGAAATTCCGCATTCCCAACCAGACCTTCTCGGACTCGATCGGCGCGTTGATCAACTTCCTCGAGGTCAACCCGATGATCAAAGC
>CAMBUJ010000052.1 GCA_945871005.1 Opitutus sp. GAS368
GGGCGAATGCCGGTAGGTCCACTCGGTGAGGCTTTGCAAAAAGACCCCGCCAAATCCGAAAAAAACGCCCACGCCAAGAAGCCGCATCGGGTCGGTCGAGCGCCGCACCACGAACGCTCCCGCCACCTGAAACCAGCGTAACCAGAGTAGGCCAAACAGGAGCAGGCCCACCACTCCAAGCTCGCCGAGGAGCAGGGCCCCCAAGTTGTGGGCCGGGGCGGCGTAGTAACCGGGGAACCGCCGGGTCGGGTCGACCAGCCCTTTGGAGGCGTCGTAATCCTCGTAGTTAATCCCCTCCCGGGCCCCGTAAACCTTACTCACCCAATACGACCAGTTGTTCAAACCGATGCCCCAGCCGTGGTCGGCGACGATCATCCCGGCCCAGCGCAGATAAATCCCCCGGCCCTCGCCGCCCTCCAAATACTCCTCGGAAAACGTCGACTCGTTGTAACGCGCCACCAGCGGCTTCCAGGAGGCCGCCAGCAACAGAGCGATCAGGCCCAGACAGGCCAGGCCAACCGCGATTTTTTTCCAGGTTACCCGCCAGCTCACGCAACACGCGGTGGCGGCCAGCACCACCAAAGCGAAAGCGGGCACTCCGGTACGGGAAAGGGTGAGGATCATGGTGCCGGCAGCCATAATCAGCGCGACCAGACACCCCCGGCGCAGCCAGCGCGGCAGGCCCGCCGCCACCGCCCCAACCAGCAACAGCGGCCCGACCAGGCAGAGGTACATCGAAAGGCTATTGGGGTGGTTGAGGTGGCCTTGCGCCCGGGCCATGCCGACGAAAAGGCTCTGCCGGTAGGAAACCAGCGCCTCGAAACCCACCGCACACACCAGCCCCAGCAGCAGCAGTTTCACCTCGCGCAGCGACCGAATATAAAGGGCGGTCGCGAGAAAAAACACCAACCCGCGCAGGAGTTTCCACAGTTCAAAGGCCCCGTAAATCTGCGGGTGCGAGAACAGCACCGAGCCGAGGCAATAGGTACCAAAAAAGCCCAACCCGGTCAGCCCGGCGGGCCAATACCAGCGGCGTTGCCCGGCTCGCGGCAGCAGGATCGAGGCGACCAGCAGGCTGAGGGCGAGCAGATCAAGCCCCGAAACCTCGAAGCCGCGTGAGGTGCCCCGGTAGTTGTCGTGACTCCAGAAATTCACACTCAGGCGCTCGGGCACGGCCGTGCCGGCGACCATAATCAAAAACATCAGGTCGCGCAGGCGCTGGGAGCAGCAAGCTGCCAGCACTCCGGTGAGGGTGAAAACGACGATCAAGGCCGCGGCAATAAGGTGGTTGGTATCCATGGGCTAGGGCCGGGCGCGGCTACAGCGCGACCGGACTCCCGAAGTATGCCCGCGGCCTCGGCCGGCGGGTAGTGGGTTCGCGCCTAGGTCGTCCCTCGGGCACCACCCCATGGAAGCCGCCCGCCAAGCGCGCTAGGATCAGCGCATGAGTGACATGCCCATCAGCATCATCCTGCGCTCGTTCAACGAGGCCTGGGCCCTGCGCGACACCCTGGCCGCCTTGCGCGAGCAGGACTACACCAACTGGGAGCTAATCGTCATCGATTCCGGCTCCAGCGATGGCTCGGTCGAGCTGATCCGCCAGGCCGCCCCGCGCCATTTTATCCAGATTCTCCCCCACGAATACCAGCCGGGGCGCGTGCTCAACACCGGCATGCGCCTGGCCCGCACCGAGGTGGCGATTTTTCTCAACGCCGACGCCACCCCGCAGGGCCGGCAGTGGCTGCGCCCGCTGGTCGCCTCCCTGCGCGACCCGCACACCGCAGCGGTTTTCAGCCGCCAGATCCCCCGGCCCGAATGCCAGGCGGTGTTCGCCGCCGACTACGAACGGGCCTTTGGACTGCGGCGCGAATCGGCCGGCTGGGACCATTTTTTCAGCATGGTGAGCAGTGGCATCCGCCGGGACATTTGGGCCCGGCGCGGCTTCGTCGAGTCGTTGCAATACTCCGAGGACGACGAGTACACGCGGTGGTGCCGCCGCCAGGGGCACCGGGTGGTGTATTGCGCCGACTCGGTGGTGATGCACTCGCACAACTACTCGCCTCGCCAGGCCTACAAGCGCTGCTTTGGCGAGGCCTGGGCGCTCTACGCGATGGGTGCGGCCCAAGCCAACGACCTGCTCTGGCTGGGCACGCCGGCGCTGGGCTGGCTCAATGATGTGCGCCGCGACCTCGGCTTTTGCCTGCAAACCCGCCGGCTGCACGAGTGGCCGGAAGGCTGCCGGATTCGCTGGGCCCAGCGCTGCGGAAAACTCGACGGGGGCAAAGCCGGGGCGGCGATGCACACCGGAAAGGCCCTCGTATGATCGCCTTCCCCGACCCGTGGTTCTCCGACCACTCGCGCGCGCTGCCCGTGTCCGCGGGGGGCACCGGCCCGGATGGGCGCGCACCGCGCTTCACCCTCGACGGGGACGAACACCTTGAGGCCCACCTGGCGGTTACCTGCGCGCTGATTTTGGCCGGCCTGCGCGGGCTCATTCCCGCGCACCGCGTGGAGGCGGTTTTACTCGGCGGCGGTTATGGGCGGGGTGAGGGCGGGGTCCTGCACACCGAAAAAGGCGACCGCCCCTACAACGACCTGGAGTTCTACGTGTGCCTGCGCGGCAACCGTCACCTCAACGAGCAACGCCACCGGCTCGCCCTCGAGGTGCTCGGCGAAATCCTTACCCCCCGGGCCGGAGTCGAGATCGAGTTCAAAATCACCTCCTTGGCTTCGCTGCGTGACGCCCCCGTCAGCATGTTCACCTACGACCTGCTGATGGGGCACCGGTTGCTCCAAGGCGATCCGGCCCTGGTGGAGAAACTCGAGCATCATCGCAACGCCGAGGACATCCCGGCGGCCGAATCGACCCGATTGTTAATGAACCGCTGTTCCGGGCTGCTCTTCGCCCAGGAGCGACTGCAGCGGGCGGAGTTCACCGCGCACGACGCGGATTTCGTGCAGCGCAATTTGGCCAAGGCTGAACTGGCCTTTGGCGATGCCGTCCTTGCCGCCCAAGGCCGCTACCACTGGAGCTGTCCGGAGCGCCACCGCCGCCTGCAGCAACTCGCGCCCGATCCGGCCACGACCTGGCTGGATGAGGTACGCGGCCACCATGTCAATGGGGTGCTGTTTAAACTCCACCCCGAGCGCACCCTCGCCTCGCGGACTGAACTGCAGACTCGCCATGCCGCCATCGTCGCTCTGGGGCTAAAAGTCTGGCTCTGGCAGGAGCAACGCCGGCTCGGGATCCCCTTTGCCTCCGCCCGCGATTACGCGCTTTGCCCGCAGGACAAATGCCCGGAAACCAGCCCGCCGCGCAACCTGCTGGTGAACCTCAAACTCGAGGGCCCGGCCACGCTGCTCCGCCGCGGTTGCTGGCGACACCCGCGCAGCCACGCCCTGAGCGCTCTGAGCCTGCTGCTTTGGGAGCCCCAGCTCATCCCGAGCGCGGCGTTTGCCCACCAAGTCGCCGCCTACAAGGCCCGCTGGCGCCAGGTCAATTGACCGCCTCCGATGCGCCCCGCGGCCACCCAGGCGGAACGTTGAGTGACTAACGCGGATATTGGACGCTGGTTGCTGGATACCAGCAGTGGGCCTTGAGCGTGAGCTCAAGGTGGCGCAGGCGGTTTGGGTGTAAAAACGGCATAAGCGCCCGCGTCCACCGGTGTACGTAAAAGCCCCCTCGACGGAGCTCCATTGATGGGCTATTCCCCCTGACGCAGCCGCCACGCGTGGCTCGACACTTCCTTCTACTCGACCCGCTCCTCCCTCCGCATTACCGCATGCACCCCCTTTCGCTTTCCGGTTTCGTCCGCTGGGTATTGTTCCTTGGCTGCCTGCTCACCGGCTTGACCGGCTGCAAACCGCCCCCCCCCTCCGCGCAAACTGCCGCCCAGGCACTCAACCCGCTTAGCTCGCCGGCCTGCGCCCAGTGCCATGCCACCCAATTCGAGGCCTGGAAAAACACCGACCACGCCCTGGCCAACCGCCTGCCGCGCCCCGAGCACAAGGCCGCTCTGGCCACCTTTCCCGGCGGCCTGCCCGCCAACCCCGAAAACGCCCCATTGATGATCCTCGGCCACAAGCCGATCTGGCAGCCGCTGATCCCTGCGCCGGGCGGGCGTTGGCAAGCCCACGAACTCGCCTTCGACCCCGCCCAAGGCGAGTGGTTTAACGTCTTCGGAACGGAAGACCGCCAAGCCGGCGAATGGGGCCACTGGACCGGTCGCGGCATGAACTGGAACACCATGTGCGCTCAGTGCCACATGACCGGCTATAAACCCAACTACGACCCCGCCACCGACTCGTTTCACGGCACCTGGGTCGAGCAAGGCATCGGCTGTATCCAATGCCATGGCACGCCCCCTTCCGGCCACGGCCAGCCCGCCCCCGCCGCGCCCGTGCGGGTTGATCCCTTTCTCGGCGACCGCTCGCGCATGATGCAAACCTGCGCGCCCTGCCACGCCCGCAACGAGGCGCTCACCGCCAACTTCAAGCCCGGCGACAACTACCACGACCACTACCGCCTGACCCTGCCCACCGAAGCCCGCGTCTTTTACCCCGACGGCCAGCAACGCGACGAAGACTTCAACTGGACGTCGATCGCCCTTAGCCGCATGGGCCACGCCGGGGTAACGTGCCTGGATTGCCACGATCCCCACACCAACAAAACCATCCTGCCGGCGGCCAACAATGCCCTTTGCCTGCAATGTCACACCGCTCCCGGCCGCGTCATGCCCGGAGGAACCCGCGCCCAGCCCATCGACCCGCTCGCCCACTCCCACCATGCCGCCGACAGCGCCGGCAACGCCTGCACCGCGTGCCACATGCCGACCACCAACTACATGCAGCGTTCGCCCCGCCATGACCACGGCTGGCTCAAGCCCGACCCGCTGCTCACTCAGGAACTCGGTATCCCCAATGCCTGCAGTAAGTGTCACCAAAAGGAAGGACTCGACTGGGTCATCGCCAAGGCAGATGGCTGGTATGGAGAAAAACTCGACTCGCGCCAGCGCGCCCGCGCCCGTGCCGTGACCGCTTCCCAGGCCGGCCAACCGCACGCCACCGAGGCCCTGCTCAAACTGCTCGCGATCGACGACATTCCCGCTTGGCGCGCAACCTACCTTGATCTGCTCGCCCCAGCCGCCGACCAACCCGCCGTGCGCGCCGCCGCTACCACCGCGTTGCGCGCCGACTCCCCGGTCGAACGCGCCGCCGCCGTGCGCACCCTCGGTCGCCAAGGCGACGCCACCGCGCTCCTGCGCCCGCTCCTGCAAGACCCCGTGCGTCTCGTCCGCCTCGATGCCGCCCTCTTCCTCACCAACGAATTGCCCGACGACTCTGCCTCCCGCCGCGAACTCGACGACTACCTCAACCTCACCCGCGACCAGCCTGCCGGTCTTGTTCGACTTGGCTTGGACCACGCCAATCGCGGGCAACTCGACCAAGCCGTCAGCCTGTTGGAAAAGGCCGCCACTTGGGAAAATCAGTCGCCCGAGTTGCGTGAATACCTGGCGCAAATCCACCTCAACCGGGGGCGTCCCACCGAGGCCGCCACGCGTTTTGCCGAAGCCGCCCAACTCGCGCCCACCCAGGCGCAACCCGCCTACCACGCCGCCCTCGCCTACGCCGAGGCCGGCTTAACCGTCGAGGCCGAACGCTGGCTGCGTGCCACCGTACAACGCGATCCGACCCAAGACCGCGCCTGGTACAACCTCGGTCTGCTGCTCGCGCAAAAAGGCGATCTACCCGCCGCGCTGCAGGCACTGGCTACGGCCGAGCAGCACAACCCGCGCACGCCCGATTACCCTTACGCCGCCGCCACCCTACACCTGCAAGCCGGTCGCGTCGACGCCGCCCGTGCCGCCGCCCAACGCGCCTTGGCGATCGACCCCGCCCACGTCCCCGCTCGCCGACTGCTGTCGTCGCCGCGCTGAGCGGCGGACCAGCAAGCAAAGAAACGGAGGTTTAACGCAAAGACGCCAAGGGGAAGTAAAGGGCGCAATGGTGAGGCATTTCAGCCCTTGCGCTCCTCCTCCCCCTTGGCGTCTTTGCGTTAAAAACTGCCGATGAATGGCTTTTCCAAAAACAGGGTGCCCGCCCCCAGGCGGGTGCTTGCGTTTAAATCGCCTTGAACACCACGGCGGCGTTCTGCCCGCCGAAGCCCAGATTGTTGCTCATCACGACCTTCACCTTCGCCTGGCGTGCCACGTTCGGCACGTAGTCGAGGTCGCACTCCGGATCGGGCTCGTGGAGGTTGATCGTCGGCGCGATCGACTGGGTGTGGATCGTCTTCACGCTGATCACACTTTCAATACCACCGGCCGCACCGAGGAGGTGACCGGTCATCGACTTGGTCGAGCTGACGGCGACGGATTTGGCCCGCTCACCGAACACACGCTTGATGGCGAGGGTCTCGAACTTGTCGTTGTAAGGGGTGCTGGTGCCGTGGGCATTGATGTAATCGACCTGGTCGGGCGTGACGCCAGAGGCCTTGAGCGCGCGGGTCATGGCCATGCCCAGCCCTTTGCCCTCGGGATCGGGCATGGTGATGTGGTGGGCATCGGCGGTGGCGGCGTATCCGCCAACCTCGGCGTAGATGCGCGCGCCGCGTTTCTGGGCGTGTTCGAGCGATTCAAGGACGAGAACGCCAGCACCTTCACCCATGACAAAGCCGTCGCGGCCGAGGGAGAAGGGGCGGCTGGAGGTGGCCGGATCGTCGTTGCGCGTGCTCATGGCGCGCATCGAGCAGAAACTGGCGTAAGCAAAGGGGGTGATCGCTGCCTCGGCGCCGCCCGCGATCATCACGTCGGCATCGCCGCGTTTGATCATGTGCATGGCCTCGCCGATGGCGTGGGTGCCGGTAGCGCAGGCCGAGACGATGCCGAAATTGGGGCCGCGCGCCCCGATCTCGATGGCAAACATACCGGAGCAGATGTTGCCAATCAGCGCCGGGATGGTGAAGGGCGAGACCTTGCGGGGACCGCCGTCGAAGAGTTTCTTCAGCTGGGTCTCGTAGGTCATCATGCCGCCGATGCCCGAGCCGATGACGACGCCAACGCGATCAGGATCCTCTTGGGCCATGTCGAGGCCGGAATCCTTAAACGCCTGCTTGGCGGCGCAGAAACCGAAATGGGTGTAGCGGTCGTTGCGACGCGCTTCCTTCGGATCCATGAAAAGCTCCGGGTTCCAGTCGCGCACCTCGGCACCGACTTGGGTGGCGAAGGCGGCCGGGTCGAAGAGCGAAACGCGGTCGATACCGGGTTTGCCGGCCAGCAAGCTGGCCCAAAAAGAATCCACATCGTGGCCTAGGCCGTGAATGGCACCAAGGCCGGTAACGACAACGCGCTGGGAGGCAGGGAGAGTTTCCATGGGAGAGTGCAGATAACAGTGAAACAGAGAAAGGGCCGCCTGCGCCTCAACGGCGCGACGGCTACAAAAAAAAGGCGTCCTACCGGACAGTCTCGTGAGAGGCTCGGTAGAACGCCAAAAGACAGACTGTGATTACTTGGCAGCAGCCTTGCCGGTGATGTACTCAACGACCTGGCCCACGGTGGTGAGCTTTTCGGCGTCGGACTCGGGGATTTCGCCCTTGATCTCGTCCTTGAACTCTTCTTCGAAGGCCATGATCAGCTCGACGGTGTCGAGTGAGTCGGCGCCGAGATCATCCAGGAAAGATGCCTGGGGCGTGATCTGCTCTTCGTTCACGTTAAGCTGGTTAACGATGATTTCTTTGACGCGTTGTTCGATGGTTTTTTGGTCGGCCATGGTGTTATTTGCTGAGGGGTTGAAAAGGGTCACATCGCCATACCGCCGTCAACGGCAAAAACTTGCCCGGTGACATAGGATGATTCTTCGGAGGCGAGAAAAGCGACGGCGTTGGCGATATCGGCGGCTTCACCGAAGCGTTGCATGGGGATGAGCGCAGTCGCCCCCTTCTGCACTTCTTCGCTGAGTTCGGCGGTCATGTCGGTCTTGATGAAGCCGGGGGCGACGACGTTGGCGGTCACTCCGCGCTTGGCGAATTCCTTGGCGATGGACTTGGTGAAGCCAATCATACCGGCCTTGGCTGCGCCGTAGTTAGCCTGGCCGGCGTTACCCATGATGCCGGTGACCGAGGAGATGTTAATGATGCGCCCCCAACGATTGCGGCACATCGGCCAGCCGATCGCCTTCGTCCAATAAAAGCAGCTATTGAGGTTGGTCTGGAGCACGGCGTTCCAGTCGTCGTCGGACATGCGCGCGAGCAAACCATCGCGAGTGATGCCGGCGTTGTTCACGAGGATATCGATCTTACCGAACTCCTTGAGCAGTTCGGCGGAGGCCAGGGCCACGGCGGGGCCGTCGGAGACATCGACGGCGCGGGCCACCGCTTTGCCGCCGGCGGCGTTGATGGCGGCGGCGACCGCCCCGCAGGACTCGGCCGATTTGGAAACGCAGATAACGGTGACACCCTTGGCGGCGAGAGTTTCGGCGATGGCTTTGCCAATGCCGCGGCCGGCGCCGGTAACGAGTGCAGTGCGGTTAGTGAAGGTCATGAGGGATCAGTAGTGAGTAGCGAGTAGCGGGTAGTGAGTAGGTGGGGGGGGGCGGGTAGTGTGAACGGGCCAGAGGCAGGAGCGGTAGGAGGCGGATCCGAGCGCCTGATGCTCGCTACCCGCTACTCACTGCTCGCTACTTCCGGCTCAGTACACGTCGCGCTGGTAGCGCTTGTCCTTCTTCATCTGTTTCACGTAGTCCACGGCTTGCTCCGGGGTCATGCCGCCCTGCTGGGCGATCACCTCATGCAGGGCCACATCGACGTCCTTGGCCATGCGCTTGGCATCGCCGCAAACAAAGAAGTAGCCGCCGTTGTTAATCCAAGCCCAGAGCTCGGCTGCCTTTTCGCGCATCTTGTCCTGCACGTAAACTTTAAGAATCTGGTCGCGCGACCAAGCGAGGTCTAGGTGGGTGACTTTACCCTCGGCCAGATACTTCTCCCACTCCTCCTGATAAAGGTAGTCGGTGCTGCTCTTCTGGTCGCCGAAGAACACCCAATTGCGACCGGTGGCCCCGGCGGCCACCCGGTCCTGCACAAAGGCGCGGAAAGGCGCGATACCGGTGCCTGGGCCGACCATGATCGCGTCCTTGGTGAGATCCTCGGGCGGGCCGAAGTGCGAGTTGGAAACAAACACCGGGGTCGGCGTCTCGCCCACGCGCACGCGGTCGGCCAGGAAGGTCGAGCAAACCCCGTGGCGCTCCCGGTGATTGGTGGTGTAACGCACAATCGCCACCGTCAGGTGAATCTCCTGCGGATACATCCGGGCCGAGGACGCGATCGAATACAGCCGCGGCATCAGTTTGCGAAGGTGGTCAACCAGCTCCTGCGGAGTAAGCTTGGTGTGCGCGAACTCGGCAAGCACATCAACGTACTCGCGTTCATCGAGGTAGGCGGTGAGCGCCTCCTTGGCCTCGGGCTTAAGCAGGGCCTCTAGCTTAGCCTTCTCAACGGGGTCCGTGGTCTTGGCGTTGATTGTATTAAGGATCTTCACGGTCGGGCTCGACAGCGCCAGACGATGGGAAAGGGCCTCCAACAAGCTGATCGGCGTGGCCAGCTTGAGCATGGCCGGGGAAACCAACTCGTCACCGGTGGCTCCGAGCCGCTCGATGATCTCCGCGACCTCGACCGGACGATTAGAGGGGTACACGCCGAGCGAATCGCCCGCCTTGTAGACGAGGCCGCTGTCGCCCAGATTGACGATAATGTGGCGCGTTTCCTTGGCGGAACCGGCTTTGTTCAACAGACGGTTCTCGGTGACTTTGGCCGGGAACGGGCGGTCTTTGGAGAAGAGGGAGGTGGCTTCGGGAGCGGACATAAAAAGCCCAAAATGAGCGCCCGCCGGACTCCCCCGCAAGCCCTTAGTTACAATCGGACTCACGCGGGCTTGCGTCGGCCTGTGCTTTCTAACCAACTCATTCGCTCATGAGCGAACCCGAGCCTATCCGTCTGCAAAAATACTTAGCCGAAACCGGCATCTGCTCGCGCCGTGACGCCGAGGTCCTCATCCGCGAGGGCGAGGTTTGGGTGAATGCCAAAAAGGCGATCCCCGGCCAAAAAGTAACCCCCGGCGAGGACAAAGTCACCGTTAGCGGCAAGTCGATCAAACACGTCGCCCCGCAGCCCAAGATCACCTTGGCCATGCACAAACCGCGCGGGCTGGTCTGCTCCAACGACGACCCGTTTAACCCCGACACGGTGTTCGACCTGCTGCCGCGCGAGTTCTCCAAGTTCCGCTTCTTCTGCGCCGGTCGCCTCGACAAGGAAAGCGAAGGCCTGCTGATCCTCACCACCGACGGCGACCTCGCCCACCGGCTGATGCACCCGAGCAACGTCGTGGTGAAACGCTACTTCGTCTCGCTCAAGAAGCCCTTTCCCCAGTCGCGCATCTCCCAGCTCATCCGCGGCCTCACCCACGAAGGCGAACACCTCAAGGTCGAGTACGCGACCTTGGTCAACGCCGGCAAAAGCGAGGAATCCGAGAGCATGGACGTCGCCATGCACCACGGCAAAAAACGCGAGATCCGCGTGCTCTTCGGCAAGCTCGGCTATGACGTGAAACGCCTGCGCCGCTACCAGATCGGATCCTTCCCGCTGAAGGGTATTCCGATGCGCGCAATGAAACAGCTTTCCATCAAAGAAATTAACTCTCTGTTCAAAGACCCCGGCCACCACCCGCTGGCCGTCGCTCTCGCCCAACGCACTGCCAAAAAATCATGAAGCCCTACACCCTTCGTCTCCTCGCCGTCTTCGGCGCACTCACCGTCGGCCTCAGCGCCGCACCGCTGACCGAGGCCACCTCGGTTTACGCCAAGGCCGACGCCGCCTCCACGGTCCTCGCCACGTTGAAGGCCGGCACCGAGCCCGCCGTCACCGTCGACGGCGCCACTATCCCCGCCGGCTGGACCGCCGTCACCCTTGCCGGTCCGCACGAGGTTTACGCGGCCAACAAGGACGTCACCAAGGCCCTCGACGTGCGCCCCGGCTCGCCCTACCTCACCGAGCCCAAGGCCGGCGCCCCCGTCCTCGCCCTCGCCGAAAAGGGCGACCAAACCGAGATCACCGACTACCGCGGCAAGTGGACCAAGTTCCGCCTGAGCAAGCCGGTGATCGGCTACATTAAAACGCCCGCCAAGTCCGCGGCAGCCGTCCCCGCCGCCACCAAAGCGACCGCAGCCGCCGCTCCTGCCCCGGCCGTCACCGCCGCTCCACTCAAGGACGCGCCGGCCCCCGCCGCGCCCGCGCCAGCCACCGCCAACATCGGCCGTGCCGCCCCCATGGGCGACGGTGGTTCCAGTGCCCTCCCTCGCCTCTTCCAGGGCAAATTCGCCTCCACCTCCCACCCCTTGCGCCCCCGCCGTCCCTACGAGTTCCAACTCACCGACGACGCCGGCTCCCGCTACGCCTACGTCGACATCAGCAAGCTGCTCGCCACCGAACAGCTCAACAAGTACGTCGACCGCACCGTCGTCGTTTACGGAACGGCCCGCTCCGTCCCCGGTAGCACCGAAATGGTGATCGTCGCCGAAAGCCTGCAACTCCGCTAACCCAGACCCAGAACTTATTGCCCACGAAACCTACGAAACGCCCCGAAAGGAAATCCCTCTTTTCGAGTCGTTTCGTGGGTTTCGTGGGCGCCTCATTTTATCCTCATGGAACTGATCGACGGTAACAAAATCGCGGCCGACATCGTCGCCGAACTCACCACCGAAGTGGCCGCCCTGCCCGGCCGCAAACCCTGCATCGCGCTCGTGCGCGTAGGCGAAGACCCCGCCTCCGTCTCCTACGTGACCAAGAAGCAGAAGACCGCCGCCGCCATCGGCATCGAGAGCCGGATCATCCTGCCTCCCGCTACCATCACTCAGGGCGAACTCGAAAAGCTGATCGACGAGCTCAACAACGATCCGACCGTGGACGGCATTCTCGTCCAGTCCCCGTTGCCCAAGCACCTCGACGAGCCCGCGGCCTTCCGCCGTCTCGCCGCCCACAAGGACGTCGATGGATTCCACACCCTCAACATCGGCAAGGTGGCCCAGGAAGACGACACTGGCTTTGTCGCCTGCACTCCCGCCGGCATCATGGAGCTACTCGCCCGTTCCGGCACCGACCTGAAGGGTAAACACGTCGTCGTCCTCGGGCGCTCGCTCATTGTCGGCAAACCGGTTGCCCTTCTCGCCCTACAGAAAAAAGCCGGCGCCAACGGCACCGTCACCATCTGCCACTCCGGCACCAAAGACGTCGCCTCCCTCACCCGTCAGGCCGACGTGCTCATTGCCGCCATCGGGCGTGCCGAATTCGTCACCGCCGACATGGTCAAACCCGGCGCCGTTATCATCGACGTGGGGATTAACCGCGTGCCTGATCCGACCAAGAAGACCGGGTATCGCCTCACTGGCGACGTCCACTTCCCCTCGGTTGCACCGCTGGTCGCCAAGATCACCCCGGTCCCCGGCGGCGTGGGCCCGATGACCGTGGCAATGCTCATGAAAAACACCGTCAAGGCACACCGGCTCGCCCACAGCTGAATCCACCTCGCTACCCCCGAGTCCGGCCCCGTAGCGCCTTCCCCCTACCCCCGATGCCGCCACTCAAAGTCTTGGTCGTCGATGACCAACCCAGTAACGTCGAACTGTTAAAACGGATTTTGGAGGCGGCGGGTATCGACACCTTGACGGCCAGCAGCGGGACGGAGGCGCTCGCCTTGGTTACCCTTACTCCGCCTGATTTAATTCTGCTTGATGTCCAGATGCCCGATGTGGGTGGAATCGAAGTCTGCAAGAGACTCCATGCTGACGAAACCACCCGGCACATCCCGGTGCTCTTCGTGACAGCGGAGAGCTCGCACCAGGGCAAGATCACCGGCCTTGGCGTCGGGGCGGTCGACTACATCACCAAACCGATCGACCGGGACGAAACCCTAGCCCGCGTGCGCAGCCAGCTCCGGTTGGTCGAACTCAATCACGAGATACTCGACATCCAGCATCGCCTTGATGAAGCCCGACGCGCCGCCACCATCGGCGCCGTAACCCAAGGCATTGCCCACAACCTGAACAACCTACTGGGTGTCGCCCTCGGCTATCTCGACCTCATCCAAGCGCGCCCAGAGGACCCCTCGCTAGTGAAGAAAAACGCGCAACAGGTCGAAAAGGCCGTGCTGCGGATTATCGATATCATCCGCCAACTCGGCACTCTGGTCACTCAATCGCGTCCTCAGTTCGTGCTCTGGCACCTCGACGATATCTTGACCATGGCCATCGGTCGCTACCAAGCCGAGCATGCGGACGCGCCCCCAGTCCGGATGGAAAACCCACTCGGCCACCTCGCGATTGAAACCCACCGGGAGATGATCGAGGACGTCCTCCTCAAGCTGCTCACCAACGCGTGGGAGGCCTACAGCGACACGCCCTCCGCCGAGCGCCACCTGTGGCTGCGCACCGAGTTGCTCAACAAAGCGGACGGCCCGATGATAGAGATCACGATCGAAGATGCCGGCCAGGGCATTAACGAAAACATCCGCGACAGCATTTTTGAACCCTTTGTCGGCACCAAAACCAAAGTCGGCGGCGGCATGGGTTTGACCGTGGCCCGCCACTCCATGCGCAACCTCGGAGGTGAAGTTATCCTGTCCAGCCGAGTGGGTGGCGGCACGGTCGCCGCGATCACCCATCCGCTGGAACGCAAAAAAAAGCGTGGAGCCGCAACCACCGGTGACGCGCCTCCCGCGCTGTTCATCGGCGAGATTATCAGCGAATAACCACGCCGCGCGCCCTCTCCTATCCCCCTTTCCTCTCATGCCCAAGATCGCCTTCATCGGAGCCGGCAACATGGCCTCTGCCATCGTCACCGGATTGCTCGCCCAAAACGTCTGCGCTCCCGCCGACCTCGCCTGCCTCGGTGGCGCGGGTGCCAGCGCCCAAAAACTCGCCGGACGCACCGGTATCCGCCTGGCCAGCACTCCGGAATCCTTGCTCGCCGACACCGACATCGTGGTGGTGGCCTTCAAGCCCCAGCATCTCGCCGCGCTCGATCCTCAGCTCGCCGCGCTCTGCGCAGGCAAACTCGTGATCTCGGTGCTGGCCGCCAAGACCCTGGCGCGGCTCGCCACCGCCTTCCCCGCGGCGCGCAACATTGTGCGCACCATGCCCAACACCCCCAGCGCCATCGGAGCGGGCATGACCGGCTGGTGCGCGCTCGCTCCCCTGGCCGACGCCGACCGCGCCACCGTGCTGACGCTGCTGCGCGCCATCGGGCGCGAGGTCGAAGTCCCCGAAGCCCAAATCGAGGCTCTCATGGGCGTGAGTGGTTGCGGGCCAGCCTTCGTGTTCGAATTCACCGCCGCGCTGCGGGAGGCTGGCGTCGCCGCGGGCCTGGATCGCGACACCGCGCAAATGCTGGCTGTGCAAACGCTGCTCGGCTCCGCACGCCTCATGGCCGAAACCGGCACCGAGCCGGAGACCCTGCGTAACCAAGTCACTTCGCCCAACGGCACGACCTTCGCCGGTCTCAAGCGCATGGAGGCCCGCCAGTTTCGCGACATTCTAGTGGAGACGGTGCAGGCCGCCAAAGCCCGCGCCGAGGAACTCGCCCAGGGCTGAGCCCGTCGGCGAATTGAAATTAGCCGATCCCGAAACGGAACGACGCCGTCGTTCCGCTGCGGGCTCCGGACTCCGAACGTAGCGAGATCGCGGAGCGATTTTGATCCGATATCGCGAAAGTCTAAACGTATCCTGCTGCTGGTAAAAAACCATCAGCGCGGCTCCAGCCACGACACCGGGACTGATTGGAAGAGACGGCACAAAAAAAACGTCCGACCCCGCGCTGGGCGGGATCGGACGTTTCGGGGGTTAGCACCGAACGAGTCGGGGCGAACGATTACTTCTTGTCGGAAGCGGCATCGAGGATGTCGCCCAGGTTCATCATGTCGCCGGAGCTGTCGCGGTTGAGCGCCTCGAAGGAAGCGGTCTCGGCGGCGAGCTGCTGCTCGGAGTAGTTGGCGGCCTTGACCGACAGACCGAGGCGACGCTCGTCGCGGTCGATCTTGATCACGCGCGCGCTGATTTCCTGGCCGGGCTTGAGCACGTCCTTCACCTTCTCGATGCGCTCCTCGCTGATCTGCGAGATGTGCACCAAACCATCGATACCGTCCTTGAGCTCCACGAAGGCGCCGAAGGAGGTGATCTTGGAGACAACGCCGGAGACGACGTCGCCGATCTTGAAGAAGGCGTCGATGTCGGTCCAAGGATCGACGGCGAGCTGCTTGACGCCGAGGCTGATGCGCTGCTGGGAAGCATCGACATCGAGAACGATGGCCTCGACCTCGTCGCCCTTCTTGAGGATCTCGGAGGGGTGGTTGACCTTGCGCGTCCAGCTGAGGTCGGACACGTGGACCATACCGTCGATACCTTCTTCGAGTTCGATGAAGGCGCCGTAGGTGGTCATGTTGCGCACCTTGCCGCGAACACGAGCGCCGATCGGGTAGTTGTGGCGAGCCATGTCCCACGGATTGGGCTCGAGCTGGCGCAGGCCGAGGGAGATCTTCTGGTCTTCCTTCTGGATACCGAGGACAACCGCGTCCAACTCCTGGCCGACCTTGAGCAGCTCGGAGGGCTTGGTGATGCGCTTGGTCCAGGACATCTCGGTGATGTGCACGAGGCCTTCGACGCCGGGCTCGATCTCGATGAACGCGCCGTAGGGGACCAAGTTGACGACCTTGCCGTGAACTTTGACGCCGACGGGGAACTTGTTCTCGATCTCGTCCCAAGGATTCTTGGTGGTCTGCTTGAGGCCGAGGGAAACGCGCTCTTTCTCGCGGTTCACTTCGATGATCATGACGTTGATCTCTTCACCCTGCTTGAGGATCTCGCTCGGGTGAGCGATACGGCCCCAGGACATGTCGGTGATGTGGAGGAGACCATCCATGCCGTCGAGGTCGATGAACGCACCGAAGTCGGTGATGTTCTTGACCACGCCCTTGCGGACCTGACCGGGCTTGATGGAGTCGAGCAGGTTCTTGCGCTTGTTGGTGCGCTGTTCCTCGATGAGCTCGCGGCGGGACAGAACGATGTTCTTCCGGTCGAGATTGATTTTGAGAACCTTGAAGTCGTAGGTCTGGCCGACGTACTGGTCGAGGTTCTTGGGGGGCTGGATGTCGATGTGCGAAGCGGGCAGGAAGGAATCGACGCCGATCGAAACGATCAGGCCGCCCTTGACCTTGGCCTTAACGCGACCCGCGGCGATGGAGCCCTCGGGGAACTTGGTGAGAATGTTGTCCCAATTCTTCTTTTGCTCGGCTTGGTCGAAGGACAATTCGGGAGCGCCGTTTTTGTCTTCGAGTTTGACGACGTAAACGTCGATCTGGGAGCCGATCTGGAGTTCGCCGATGTCGATGAACTCATTGGCGGGGATGACGCCTTCGGATTTACCACCGATGTCAACGACGACGTCGTTCTGGCGGATTTCGGTGATGGTGGCGGAGACGATAGCGCCTTCTTTAAGCTTATCGAAACCGGATTGAGCGAGCAGCTCCTGCATTATAGAACTCATGTGAAACAGAACGAAAAAACCGCCGCGTGCCCCAAAGCGTCGATCTTCCGCGATGACGCCGATAAAGGCGCCGTGGGTTGATGGTTACACTAACTGAGAGGGCCGATGGGAGCGTCGCGGCGACACCGGCCTGATCCAAACAGATACCGCGAACGGTCACAGTCGCCCACCTACCTGCCCGCCCGCAAGGGTAAAAGCGCCCCAGTAGCAAAGTCGGGCGTATTCAGTTTTTGCACATCCACGCAGGCAATCGATTAGGAGCCACCGGCAAAGGAGCGCCGAGCTCCAGCTCGGCTCGGGCGCAGGCTCGGGCGCAGGCGCTACGCAGGCTCGGCACAGTCGCTGCGCACCTCGATCACCCGCATGCGCTCCCTGCGACTGGGGTATTCACCCTGTTTACATAAGACACTGCTATTCAATTAACATACAAAATAAAACCTCAGCATATTTGAATTTCACGCACCACGAAATCGCCGCGGCGGACACTTTACTGAATTTTTAACCCCAAAACGGACCTCAACCGGGATTTTGCCGGCCCAAAACGGTCCGCCCAACCCAATTCCGAAGCCGCTTTCGGCCGAAACCGCCCAAACCGGGGGCCACCCCCCAGACGTCTTCTAGGGTCGATTACCTGGTTGGGTACTTGCGCTTTGACGAACGAAAACCCCGATCGCTTTCTCGAGGTGTAGTCCATCAACGCCAGCTCCACTCCTCCTCTACCCCTCCCCTCCATGAACTCCATCAAACGCCTCGCTTTCGCCCTCGTCCTCGCCGCCCTCTCCACCGGTTTCGCCCAAGCCGCCAGCCGCACCGCTCCTTTCGTTGACCCGACCGTCATCGGCACCGCCGACAGCGCCTCCCTGACCGACGTCACCTTCGGCCGCTAAAACCTAAAAATCCTGCAAGCGATTCTCAATCGCGCCGCGCTCCGGCTCGATTTGCGCCAAGACCTCCCCCAGCAGGTAAATGGAACCGGTGACCACCACCGTGTCAGCCAAACCACCGACCGTGCAGCGATCCGCCCCAGGGAAAACCCCGGCCACCGTCGCCCGTCGCAACTGCCCCGTAAAACTTTTCGGAATCAGCGCCTCCAGCTCCTCGAATGAACTTGCCCGCGATTGTTGCGGCATGACCAGATGAATTTCGGCCGCATAGCGGCTAATGGTTTCCAATAACGGCCGCGCCCGGGCCACGCCCAATACCCCGGTCACCACCACCGGCTTGCGCCCTTCGGCGGCAACGAGTTGCCGCAAATGCGCCTCGAGCGCCCCCGCCCCTTCGGGGTTGTGCGACGCGTCGAGAATCAACG
>CAMBUJ010000053.1 GCA_945871005.1 Opitutus sp. GAS368
CACTCGCTTTTGCCCACGCCGGAGTCGCCGCGCAGCATCACGCCCACGCCCTTCACGTCGAGGGTGGTGGCGTGCTCGGTGGAGGAGGGGGCGAACTCGTTGTCGATGCACAGCGTGGCCAAGTTCACCCAGTGCATGGTGATCATGGCGGTGCGGAAAATGGGCAGCTTCCGCTCGCGCGAGATCTGCTCCATCGCCGGAGTGGGGTGGAAGTTGCGCGTGAGCACCAGGCAGGGGATGCTGCGGTCAACCATCTCGTTGAGGATGATGATTTGGGTTTCGTGCGAGAGCGTCTTGAAGAACGTCATCTCGGCGGCACCCAGAACCTGAATACGCTTGTTGGCGAAATACTTGAAAAAACCGGTCAGGGCCAGCGCGGGGCGGTTGATCGAGCCCTCCTTGATCAGGCGGTGGCGTCCTTCGGACCCGGAAATCAGATCCAGTTTTAGTTTTTCGCGGTAGCTTTCCTCGAAATGGGCGACGGTGATGCCGTGGATGACCTTGGACATGGGGGGGATTGGGAGGGGGAGGGCTTAAAGGTTGAAGTCTTTGCCGAGGTAAAATTCGCGGGCCTGCGAGTCGTTGATCAAAAAGGCGCCGGTGCCTTCGCTGAGCACGCGGCCCTGGTGGATGAGGTAGGCGCGGTCGACGATGCGCAGGGTTTCGCGCACGTTGTGGTCGGTGATGATCACGCCGATGCCCCGGGACTTGAGCTGGAGGATAATCTTTTGGACCTCGGAAACTGAGATCGGGTCGATGGCGGCGAAGGGCTCGTCGAGTAGGAGAAACTTCGGGTTGGTGACCAGGGCGCGGGCAATCTCCAGACGGCGGCGCTCACCGCCGGAAAGGGTGTAAGCGGGTTGCTTGGCGACGTGGGTGAGGTGCAACTCCTCGAGGTGTTGGCTGACCACGGCGGCACGCTGGGCGCGGGGGATTTTGATGGCCTCGGCGATCGCCAGGATGTTCTCGGTGACGGTGAGCTTGCGGAACGTGGAGGGCTCCTGCGGCAGGTAGCCGAGGCCAAGGCGCGCGCGCTCGTGCATGCGCAGGTGGGTGATGTCCTGGCCGTTGAGCAGCACGCGTCCGCGGGTGGCTGGCACCAGGCCCACGACCATGTAAAAGGTGGTGGTCTTGCCCGCGCCATTGGGCCCGAGCAGACCGACGATTTCGCCGGCATGCACGCGCAGGTCGATGCCGTTGACCACGGCGCGTTCCCCATACTTTTTAACCAGGCCGTGGGCCTGAATCTCGGCGCGCGAGGACTGCAGTTCGGCCGCCGAAGTCAGTGCGGTTTCAGCGGAAGAGCTCATGGTTTGACCGTGGGACGGGGCAGCGAGGCGGGGGCTTGGATTGGTTTGTCCTTCTCGAAACCGAGGTCGCGGATTGGCGGGCCTTGCAGGCGGATGTTGTCGCCGAAAATGCGGCGCTCGCCGCGCAGCAGCACGATCCGATCGCCCGTGGCGACGTAGGGGCCGACGTTGTCGATGACCACCGGTTTTTCGGTCAGTACCACGCGGTCCTCGCCTGGGAAAACCTCGGCGCGCCCGCAGGTGACTTCACGGTCGCCCTGCACGATGTGGACGTTGCCAGTGGCCACCAGGGTCTTGAACTTTTCCAATGACGGTAGGGTGGCGTTTTTTTCGGCTTGGGCGTCTTTGCCGACCAAACGCACTGCGGTGACGTCGAGCTTGTCGCAGGTGAGACGCAGATTGTTGCCGGTAACCGTCACGTTCTCCTTAAAAATGGAGCGCGTCTCGGTGTCGGTGCTCCACATTTCCATCGAAGTGCTGGTGATGACCGTGGGGACGATGGCGGCCGGTTTTTTTTCGGCGGCGTTGAGCTGGCCGGCGGTAACGAAGAGCGCGAGCAGCAGCGTCGGCAGGGGGCGAAGGGGACGTTTCATTTAAGGATATCTTTGAGCTCTTCTTGGAAAATAACGCGGGCGTTCTTGGCGATGATCACCCGTTTTTCGAGGTGGCGGTAGGACCACTGCTCGCCGGTGACTTCCACCTCGAGGCGGATGAGCCGAACCTGATCTTGGCCGCTGACGATCTGTTGCTCGGTGAGAAAGGTGGCGCTGGGTGCGAGCAGCACGGTGTCGAAGCCGCCGGTGCCGTCCTTGGTGAACAGCGTGAGTTGCAATTCCTTCACGTCGACCTGGGTGGGGCTGACGAAAAGGGCTTCAGCCGCGCGCATGAACGAGGACTTTTGGCCGTCCTTATCGAAAGAGGGCAGGCGGAACTCCTTGATTGGCGCGCTGGGGCGGATTTGCGCGGCGGGTTCAGCGGCGACCAGCAGCGTTGCCCCGGCAAGTAGACCGAGAAATGGGTAGGTCAGGCGGTTCACTCGGCAAGCGGGGGGCGACGGGCGGCGAGGATGTGTTCACAGACTTCGCGCACCGCACCCAGACCGGCCGGGCGGCGGGTAACGTAGTCGGCGGCGGCGAACGGTTCGGCCATGGCGTCGGGCACACTCACGCCGATGCCGGCCCATTGGATGGCGGCGGTGTCGATGTGGTCGTCGCCCATGTAAACGATTTGCGCGGCCGTCAGCCCGAGGGTGGCGGCGAGTTCCTGCAACGCGGTGATCTTGTCGGTGCGACCCTGGACGAGGTGGGGGATTTGCAGCTCGGTGGCGCGCACGGTGGTGGCGCCGGAGGCCCGACCGCTGATCCAGGCGGTGGCTACGCCGGCTTTGCGCAACTGGACTAGCCCCATGCCGTCGAGAATGGAGAAACGTTTGCTCTCAGTGCCGTCGGAGTGGATTTCCACGGTGCCGTCGGTGAGGATGCCATCGACATCCATTGCAAACAGTCGAATGGCGGCCCAGCGGGCCGGGGGGATAATGGCTTTCATGTTAATCGTTCTCGTTTTTCGTAATCTTACTCGTTCTCGCGTTGGGTCGGGATGAACAAAGGGAGAACGAGAACGAGTAGGAGAACGAGACTGATTTGGTGAGGAGTTTACCCGATCCAGTTGGCGATCTGCTCGATGAGTTTTTCCTTGGTGGGGCGGTAGGCCGCTTCCAGTTCGGGGGCGAAGGGCACGGGCATGTCGGCGGCGGCGATGCGCAACGGAGCGGCTTCCAGGGAGAAAAAGTGCTCCTCGGTCAACCGCGCCACCAGTTCGGCTCCGAAGCCGTGGGTGCGGCGGCCTTCGTGCAACACGATCAGGCGGTGGGTGCGCTCCAGCGAAGCCTTGATCGCGTCGAGCTTGAGCGGGGCGAGCCCGCGCAGGTCGAACAGGTCGAAGGTCTTTTCGTATTCGCTCTCGAAGTAGTCGCAGGCCTCGGCTGCCGGGATGGTCATTTCGCCGTAGGTGACGAAGGTCGCGTAGCTGCCGGCGCGCAGGTGCTTGGGCTGCCAGACATCGCGGTAGTTCGCATCCCAGGCCACCGGGTGTTTACCGCGGCGATAGAGGCCCTTGTGTTCAAAGAGCAGCACCGGGTTGTTGTCCTCGTAGGCGGCGAGGATGGCGTTGAAGGCGTCTTGCGGGGTACTTGGGTAAATCGCCTTGAGCCCGGGCATGGAGAGGAACAGCGATTCCAGCTCCTGGGAGTGGAACGAGCCCATGGTCAGGCCGCCGCCGCAGGGCAGGCGGAAAACGATCGGTACGGCCGCCCCGGAGCGGAAGTGGTAGGTGGCGGCGTTAAGGGTGATCTGGGTGACCGCTTCAGTGGAGAAATCGGCGAACTGGAACTCCTCGATCGGGCGGTGGCCGTTGAGGGCCAGACCGATGGCCCAACCGGTACAGGCGCTTTCGGCGAGCGGCGTATTAAAAACACGGGCACGGCCGAAGTCCTTTAACAGGCCGTCGGTGACCTTAAAGGCCCCGCCGTAGGTGCCGATGTCCTGGCCGAGCAGGAGTGACTCAGGTCGCTCGGCCAAAACCTTGCGCAGAGCGGCGTTGATCGCCTGGGCGAAATTGAGCTGGGCGTTCTGAGCTAGGAGCTCTGAGCTGGGAGCTAGGAGCTCTGAGCTGGGAGCTAGGAGCTTGGAGCTAGGAGCTGGGAGCTCTGAGCTGGGAGCTGAGGGCTGGGAGCTGACGGAGGGTTGCCAGGGCAGGGCGGGGGCGGCGGGAGCGAAGACGTCGGCCAGCATTTGCGCGTCGGGCGCGGGGCGCGGCACGGCCAGCGATACCTGGATGCAGGCCTCGAGGTAGGCGAGGATGTCGGCCTCGATTTTTTCAAGGGCAGCAGCGTGGCCGGCGGCGACGAGTTTGGCGCGGAACTTGGGCAGTGGATCCTGGGCGAGGATGGCCTCGAGCTCGCCGGGGGCGAGGTAGTCGCAGGTGTCGTAGGCGGCGTGACCGCGCATACGAATCGTGTGGGCTTCGATCAGGACGGGGCGCGAGGTGGTGCGGACTTTCTCGATGGCGGAGGCAAGGGTGCGGGTAACCGTTTCAATGTCGCCGGTCGCATCGATTTCAAAACCCTCCATGCCGTAGCCGGCGGCGCGTTTATAGAGCTGGGTGCCGGCGGTGAACTGCTCGCTGATCGGCGTCGAGTAGGCGTACTTGTTGTTCTCGATGACAAAGAGGATCGGCAGGGAGAGCAGCGAAGCCAGGTTGAGCGATTCGTGGATGTCGCCGGTGCTGGAGCTGCCGTCGCCAAAAAAGGTGAATCCAACCGCATTTTTCCCGTGGCGGCGCTGGGAGTCGGTCACGCCGAGCACGTGGGACAACATCGAACCGAGATGCGAGATCATCGGCAGCGAGCGGTTTTTCACGTCACCGTGGTGCACGTTACCTTCGCGGGCCAGGGTGGGGCTGAGGGCGTTGGCGAAATACTGATTGAGGTGATCGCAGAGGTGGTCGCTCCAGAGCAGGTGGCCGCCGAAATCGCGGTGGGTAAACGAGACCGCGTCGATCGCCTTGTCGGCGAGCAGGATCAGCGGGACGATCAGCCCCTCGTTGCCCTGGCCGCCGGTGACGGTGCCCTTGATCAGGCCCTGGCGAAACAGGTCGAGGATACGGTTGTCGCCGGTGCGGGCCAGATGCATCCAGGCGTAGAGGCGCAGGAGGGCGGCGGTCGGGTTCGAGTCGAGTTCGCCGGCGCGCAGGTTGCGCTCGGTAAGGATGGCAGGAGGTGTGGGAAAGGCCATGTCGAGTCCGGCGACGGTGAGGCGGGGTGGGGTGGTGGGCAAGCGATAGATTTTGGCCCGGTCTCAGTAGCGATCCATCACGAAAAACAGGATCCAGACCAAGCCGGTGTTATAGAGCGCGACGAAAGCGATCAAGTAGACGAAGGTGATGGGGTTACCGGGCAAAAAGATGAACCCGAGTGCGGCCAGCAGGTTGCCCGCAATCGCCGCGATCAGGTAGTCGTTGCGCCGGCGATTCGAGCGAGGCGGGAGCGGTTTGAGCAACTCCCCCTCGGCCTCCCTTTGACGGGCGAGATTGCCCCGCAACATTGACTCCACCGACGGCGCGGCAGGGTTGTCGGCGTGGTTAACCGTCTCCACCTCCCGTTTGCCGAGGTTGTAGTGGGTGTAGGCGGGTAGCAGTTCTTCGCGGAGAACCTGCGAATCTCCCAAGGGCGCCCAAGCTTCAGGCTCGGCTTCCGGGGCGAGCGGGGTGTCGCCCGTGAGCAGGCCCAATTCGGCTTTTTGTTTGAGCACCCCCAGGCTGTGCGGTCCGGTGCGCCGGCCGTCCTCGCGGAGAAAATAACGCGGGGACGAAGGCATCGGCGGGGCGGAGACTCAGGCTCAGGCCTGCTCGATCTTTTGAATACGGGGCAGGTGGCGGCCGCCTTCGAACTCAGTGGCCAGCCAGACCCGGGCGATCTGGATCGCTTCGGCCTCGGTCACGGTGCGTTCGCCGATCGAGAGCACGTTTCCGTCGTTGTGGGAGCGGTTCCAGATGGCGATTTGCTCGTTCCAGCACAGGCCGCAGCGGATGCCTTTGACCTTGTTGGCAACGATGGCCTCGCCGTTGCCCGAGCCGCCCAGGACGATGCCGCGTTCAAACTCACCGCGCGCGACCGCCTCGGCTGTGGGGCGGATGAAGTCGGGGTAATCGCAGGAAGCGTTCGAGTAGGTGCCGAAGTCGCGCACGGTGTGGCCGTCGGCCAGCAGGGCGGCTTTGATGGCTTCCTTGTAGGCAAAGCCGGCGTGGTCGGAGCCAATGGCAACAGAGTAGGTTTTCATGGGGTGGTTAAAGTTGGCGCGGTGGTCGTTAAAAGGAGGGTGGTTATTTGGTCGGAGGAGTCCGGCGGCAAATCAAAACGCCACCGCCTTGGCAGCCGGCCTGGGCGGTTAGCGGATCACGATTGGCTCGAGCTTAATATCAATTAACTCCGTGCCCCGTTTAACCACCAAAAGATGGGTTTGGGGTTGATGCAGGGTGGCGTAGGTTGCGCTAAAGGGCACTCCGTCGACAGATTGGCCATTGATTTTGACGATGAGGTCACCGGGCTTGATTCCGGCCTTTTCCGCCGGGCTACCTGGGATCACGGTGTGAACGACCACGGTTTTATAATCATCCCGGAGCGCCTTGTAGCCAAAACCGGAAATCGTGATCGCGGGGAACGGCAGGGAGTGCTTTGGGTTTGGCTTGAGGTAAATAGACCGGTGCGGGGCATCGATGATCAGATCAAAGCGGCTGAGGATTTCAGCCCCCATATAGCCACCGATGAGAGTGGCGTGAGCACCTTGCGCATTTTGATCCAAAGAAAGGTCGGGCCCACTTAAGGTGAGGGATCCCATTTGGATGCCCTGGCTACGGGTTACTAGATTGGGCATTACTCCGCCGATGCCGGAGGATCCATTAACACCCAAGGATTTAAATTTGAGCTCAGGGTAAATGTCTTGAAAGCACTTGGTGAGTGAAACGCTGCCGTTAGATCCGGTATCGATCAGTAAATATCCGGTGGCGCGGACCTGGTTATTGATGATCTCGCTTTCAATATAAGGCATATTCCAGTCGAGGATCAGGGGGACCTGTGTGAATCCTGGTTCCTGTTGAAACGAGTCGGGCGAGGTTAGGGTGATTGTTTTTTCTGTATAATTGATGGCGACCACCGCCTGGTTCATTAAATCCATCCCGAGAATGCCCCCGATCGGTATTCCATGCAGCTCATCCAGGTCGAAATCGGGCATGAGCATCAGGCTCGCTTTTTCAAATGCAAGTTCGGGCGTGGCCAGGGTAATGTCATGGGCGATTCTGGCTAGTGAAGTCTTTGCGCCTATGCCTGATACAGCTATGTAGTCATTGGATTTAAGTTTAATTTTGTCGGCCACTCTTTGCGCAAGGGCCGAAAACTGGGCGCCGGTATCAACCAGGAAATTGACTTCACCCAGTCCAGAAACTTGGAGCGGGACGATGATCGCCCCCGATTCGAGGCGAAAAGGCAGCCGGGCATTTTTTTTATTGAAATACGCGAGCGTCAGTCCACGGCGTTGCATGTTTCGGTCGACCATGGACTGGTTGTGTTCGGCGGCCGCCTTGGTGGCTTGGGTTATCCGTGTGGACGTCAAACCGGACTTTAGTTTGGCCAGTTCCTCGACGTATTGCGTATTGTTGCCGGCTATTTCGGTGGCGAGCAGGCACCACATGTACGCTTTGGCTTTATCTTTGGTGACGACCACGCCATGGGCATAAAAATAAGAAATATAAAATCGCGACGGGGCGAGTTCGGCCGAATCTAAAAACAGGGCCAAGGCTTGTTCGGGGTCCTTGGGTACCCCGTTGCCCGTCAGGTAGGCGTAGGCCAGGGCAGATTTTGCTTCGCTGTTCCCATGGGCTGCGGAGCGTTGGAACCATTCGACCGATTTCTCGTTATTGACGTCCACCCCGATGCCCATTCGGTAGCGATCCGCAACCAAGCGCATGGCTAGGGCATCGCCCAACTGCGCGGCTTTCATGTGCCAGTTGAAGGCGGCCGTCTCGTCTGGAGACACCCCGTGGCCGTTACTATAAAGGTAGGCGACGTCCTTTTGCGCCTGAATATCATTTTGTGCAGCCGCCTTTAATAGCCACGCGAACGCCTCCTTGTGGTTTTGCTGCACGCCTCTGCCCTCATAATACGCTTGCCCGACCTTTTGCTGACTTGCGGCATCGCCCGCGCTCGCCTTAGCCATCCAATTAGTAAAGTCCGCCTCGGGACTGGCCTCGGCTCCCGAAAGCGGGGAGAGAATGGCGAGTAGGTAAATAATATATAGCAGTGGCCCGTAGGTTTTATTAAAACTGCGATTATGGGTAGAACCGGCGTGGCCGGAGGCGATTCCGATCGAGTTAGTCTTCATGGAGGGGGGGGGCATTAGGTTGTTTCTTGGCCGTAGGTCGGAGGCAAACTCAAACACTGGTGCGGGGCCCGGCCCTCGGTCACTGCCGCGGAGGGTGAACGCTGGCGACGATTTGGGCCCGCCGCGCGGTTTTTGCGGCTTTGTCTTTGCCTTGGGTTCACGCCGTCCTCTTGGTTTCGTGCATGGCAAAATGGCTCCTCATCGACGGGTACAATCTGGCTTACCGCTGCTTTCACGCGGTCCCCGAGCTCACCCGCGCCGATGGTTTTCCCACCAACGCCCTCCACGGTTGGGTCAAGTCGCTGTGGAAGCTCGCCGATCAGGAAAAACCGGCCGGCACTCTGGTGTTTTTCGACCTGGACGGTTCTCACGAGCGCCAGGCGTTGCTGCCCGAATACAAGGCCCAGCGTTCCGAAATGCCCGAGGCCCTGCGCCAACAAATCGAGCCGATCAAGGAGCTGACTCGCGCCATGGGTTATATCGGCATCGAGCAGCACGGGGTCGAAAGCGATGACGTGCTCGCCTCCCAGGCCGTCGCCCTGGCTCACCAAGGCCACGAGGTGCTGATCGTCAGCTCCGACAAGGATTTTGCCCAGATCGTCAGCGACCGGATCAAAATCCTCCTGCCCCCGCCCTCAGCCAATCCCAAACTCGGCTGGCAATTTCGCGACCAGGCCGGGGTGTTGGCTAAGTTCGGCGTCCCACCCACCCAGATCGCCGACTACCTCGCCCTGGTCGGCGACACCTCCGACAACATTCCCGGCCTGACCGGGGTGGGGCCCAAAACCGCCGTCAAATGGCTTCAACGTTTCGGCAGTATTGAAGGCGTCATCGCCCACGCCGACGAAGTCGAGCCGGAGCGGTTCCGCGCCATGGTGCGCGAGCGGGCCGAAGACCTGCGGCGTAACCTAAAACTGACGACGCTCAACCTAGCGCTGCCCACCGTGGCGGCCAACCCGCCCAGCGTCGATTCGACCCAGTTGTTTGCGCTGCTGGAGCGCTTTGAAATGAAGGGCGGGCTGACGGAGGCACGCACCCGTTATACCCAGCCCGAGTTTGCGTTTTAACCCAGTGTGTTTCGCGCGGCGCCCTTTTTCGGGGCCACGCGGGATAAAATGAAGGCAAGGCGCGCAATGGAACGGGTTGAGCGCACAAGCCGGAATCAAAGCGGCGAACCCAACCACAAAAAAAAGGGCACCCAAAGCGGGTGCCCTTTTTTTGTGGGGAGTGGCGACTGGAATTTAGCCGCGGGCGACTTTGGCGTAGGTCTCCTGGAGCGCGCGGGCCGAACTTTGCAGCCCCTGAAGCTCCTTGGGCCAGAGTTCGATCTCGATGTGCGCGAGCGCGCCGCCGCGGCCAACCAGCGTCGGCACGCTGATCGCGACGTTACGCAGTCCGTAGGCCCCTTGCTGAAGCGACGAGACCGGGAGAACGGTGCGTTTGTTCAAGGCGATCGCATGAACGACCTCGGCGATCGTCAAACCAACGGCCCAACCGGCACCGCCCTTACGGCGGATCACCTCGGCACCGCTGCCTTTGGTCCGCTCAAAAATCTGGGTCTGGAAATTGGCGCTGCAGCCGGCGACTTTCGTCAGCGGCAGGCCGGCGTAGCTCGCCGACGACCAAACCGGGATCATGGTGTCGCCGTGTTCGCCCAAGATCAGTGCTTCGACCTGGGTCGGGGAGAGTTTCAGGTCATCGGCGATCAGCGAACGGAAGCGCGCCGTGTCCAGCATGGTGCCAAGACCGATCACCTGCTGCCAGGGGAGGCCGAGCTTGGCCTGCGCGAGCTGGGTGAGGATATCGACGGGGTTAGAAACGACAAAAACGATGGCGTCTTTGCGCAGACCGGCCTTGGCGATGTCGGCGATGATCTGGGAAAACAGCGCGACGTTACGGTTGATCAGATCGAGGCGGGACTCGTCGGGCTTGCGACGCAGGCCGGCGGTGATGACGAACACGTCGCTGTCCTTGGCCTGGTCGTAGCCGCCGGCGTAGATGCGCTGGCCACCCACTGCGGAACTGCCGTGCAGGAGATCCAGCGCCTCGCCAGCTGCGAGATCAGCGTTGGCATCGATGATTTGGATTTCCGAGACGATGCCGGCGCATTGAAGGGCAAACGCTGCATTGGAACCGACACGGCCACCGCCGCCGATGATGGAGACTTTCATTAAAGGGAAACTGGTTTGGAGTGTTAAAAGGATGGAGGGGCGAAGAAGCGCTTAGCCCTTCATCTTGGCCATGATCTGCGTGGTGATTTGCTGCACCATCGCCTCGACGGCGGGATCGGCGGAGGGAGCGGCTGACTCGGCCTCGGGATTGGCGGGAGCGTGGCAGACGACGCCCGGACGGAAGTCGGAGTTGTCGCACAGCTCGCACTCCTTGAGGTTTTCGCGACCTTCGGGCATGCCGAGGGATTTGCGAATGGTGATGAGTTCACGGGCCTTCTTGCCGCCAATACCGGAACCGAGTTCGCCGCCGAGCTGAGCGGCGAGCAGCACGGTTTGGCAGAAGGCATCGACGTTCTCCATCTTCCAGTGCGCGTCTTCGACATCCTTACCCCAAACCATGACGCCATGGTTAAGCATGAGCACGCACTGGTTGTCCTTGGCGACTTCGCCGATGGTCTCGGCGTTTTCAGGCGAACCGGGGGTCTGGTAGGGAGCGAGGGCCACCTTGCCCAGGAAGATGTCGGCTTCGGTGACGAGGCAGGTCGGGGGCTGGACGCGGGCGACGGCGAAGGCGGTGGCGTGTGGGGGATGGGCGTGGATGCAGGAGCGGGCCTTGGGCTGGCGCTTCATGATGGCGAGGTGCGTCATGGCTTCGCTGGTACGCTTGCGGGCGCCGGCGAGCTGTTTGCCCTCCATGTCGATGAGCGCCATGTCGGCAGGCTTCATGAAGCCCTTGGAGATGAGCGTGGGCGTGGAAAGGACCAAGTTGTCGCCAACGCGGATGGTGATGTTGCCACCGTTACCGTCGGTGTAGTTCTTGGCGTAGAGGCGACGGCCGATGTCGCACATGCGCTCTTTGAGTACCATGATCGCCGGGGAAACAAAGAAGGCGGCGATCGCCTCGGGGGTTTTGGGGTCGGAGCCGGGCACCCACTTGTATTCGAGGTCGGGCACGGTGGGTTCGGAGAATTTGGTGGCCACGGCGGAAGCAGGCGCAGCGGTGGCGGCCCGGGGCAGGACTGAAGAACGGTTGCGCATGGCATCGCGCGCGGCAGGGGTGAGGATGGCGTCGGCAGGGACCGGAGTGCCGTTGCTATACAGTGTTTCGATGTCCTGGGCGGTGATGACTTGGCGCATGAGGGAGGGGAATTAAGGATTAAAATGAATCGAGTCGGCGGGTTAAGCGGCTGGAGGAGTGTAATGAAGCTGGTCGATGATCGCCGCGCAGAGGGCGTCGATCGCGATGGGGCGGGAGAATGGCGTGGTGGCTTCGCCGCCTTCGGTGTAACCGATCACATTGCCAAGCCCGGCGCCCAACTCGTCGTAGACGATCAGGCTGTTGCCCTTGGCGAGCGGGAGCATGGGGGCCCCGGCAAACTGGGCGCGACCGCAGGGCTGGACCACCAGCAGTCGTCCACCCTTCAGCCCCGCGTCAGCGGTGTGCAGGGTTACGGTGCCGATGACATGGCCAAGTCGCATGGTGAACGGGTCAGGTTAGCGGTTAACGCTGCGCCGGGGCGGCGGGCGTGGGTCCATCGACGATCGCGACGACGAGGTTGCGGAGCGGCGAGCGCTCGTCGCGGACCACTCCGCGTACGGCACCACCATCAGCTGTGAAAAGAACGTGTTGGTGCATTCCGGCCCCAAGGGGATCCACGGCTAGCACCGGTGGACCATCGTCGCGACCATCAGCGCCGAGCGGCTGGCAGATGACGGTGCAAACCCCGCGCATGCTCGGATAGCAGGCGCTGGCAATTGCGGATCCATCAATGCGTGCGAGCTGCATCTGCGCGCCTCAGAAAGTCCGGAGGTTGTCCACCATGGCGCAGCGACGGTTACGGGTGAAGGTACGCGGGGTCGCGATGCCTTCGCCGGTGGTCGTGGCGATGGAGAAGTTCAGGTAGCCTTCGCCACCGAGGCCGAGGCCAGCGACGCTAGGGCCGTTCTTGACGAACAGCGTGGTGTCGAGGGCGCGGGCCATCTCGGTCATATGCTCAACGTTGAGCGAGTGAATGACCGCAGAGTGCTTGTAGTTGTGCTCACTCTTGATGGCGGCAGCGACGGCGTCCTCGAAGTTTTTGACGCGGACGACTGGAATCATCGGCATCATTTGCTCCTCCATGACGAAGGCGTGGTCGACGTCGGTTTCGGCGAACAGAATCGGCGTCTCGGCAGGAACCGAGGCACCGGCGTGCTGGGCGAGAACGGCGGCGTCGGCACCGACGAGTTTGCGATTGAGTACCGGGTGCGAGCAACCGCCGGCGTCTTTGCCCGGGGCGAAGGCGGCCGAGGTGAGGCGGGCGAGCTGGGGCGCGGTGAGCTTGGCGGCGCCGGCAGCGGCGAGTTCGTTCATGAAGCGATCGGCGACATGCTCGAGCACGAAGACCTGTTTCTCGCCGACGCAAAGGAGGTTGTTGTCGTAACCGCCACCCTTGATGACGTCAGCGGCGGCTTTGGCCAAGTTGCCGGTGCCATCGACGACGACCGGGGGATTGCCCGGACCAGCGCAGACGGCGCGCTTGCCTGACTTCATCGCCGCGGCGACCACGGCGGGACCACCGGTGACGCAGAGCATGCGCACGTTTTCGTTCACGCACAGCTCGTTGAACGACTCGATGGACGGCTCAGCGATCGTGCAGATGAGATGCTCGATACCGATGGCGGCAAAGATGGCCTCGTTGAAGGCACGGATCGCGACGGCGGCGCAACGAGCGCCACCCGGATGCGGGTTAAAAACGATGGAGTTACCAGCGGCGACCATGCTCACGATGTTGCCGGAGATGGTGGGGATGGAATGGGTGACCGGGGTGATCGCGCCGATCACGCCGAACGGGGCGCATTCTTCGAGCGTGATGCCGTGGTCACCTGACATCGCGTAGGGACGCAGCCAGTCGATACCGGGAACCAGTTTAACGATCTGGAGCTTTTCAATCTTGTGGGAGAGGCGGCCGATCTTGGTCTCCTCGAATTCAAGCTTACCCCACTCCTCGGCGCGGGCTTCGCAGATGCCCTTGACGAGCTCAATGACCTTTACGCGGCCGGCCATGCCCTTTTCTTGGAGCTGGCGGAAGGCGCTATTGGCGGCCGAGCAAGCTGCGGCGACGTCGGTGAAGACGCCGAAACGCGATACGCGGCGGGGAGCAGCGGCAGCGGTGGGCGCGGCGCAGGAAGGCGCGGTGGAGCCGTTGCGATGAAGTCCACGGATGACTTCGTCGACGATGGCGCGCAGGGAGGGTTCGTCTAGGGTAAGCGGGTTGCTCATGGTTGGTTAACCGTTGGCAGATGGATAAATTTTCTTGTTCAAGACATCGACGGTATCGACGATCCCGATGACGGCGGCGTCCACGGGGAGGGCCTTCATGCCGGCGGCGGCACGTGCTGAACTACCTTGGCAGAGCAGCACGACCTCATCGAGACCTGCCCCAAGTGCATCGACCGCGACGATGGTGTTGGCCCCGGGGCGAAACTGTCCGGGGTTGGCCTCGTCGATGAGGAGAGGGCGCAACAGGAGCAGTTTACTGCCGGTCATCATCGCATCCTTTTTGGTAGCGACGATGGAGCCGATGACGCGGGCGAGGAACATGGGGTGGGGTCCGGTTTACTTCTTAGCGACGACAGCGGCCGGAGCGACGAACTTGGGAAGGATACCGGCGACGTCACTGTGCGGGCGGGCGATCACTTGCACGGAGACGACTTCGCCGACGGTGCGGGCAGCCTGGGCGCCGGCATCAACCGCAGCTTTAACAGCGGCGACATCGCCGGTGACGATAGCGGTGACCAGCGCGTTGCCGACTTGTTTCATCGGGCAGACGAGGGTGACGTTGGCGGACTTGAGCATGGCGTCGGTGCCGGTAACGAGAGCGGTGAGACCACGGGTTTCGAGAAGACCAAGGGCTTGAGACATGGGATTAGTTGGGTTGGCGGAAGGTTAGGGTGTCGGGAAAATGAACGGAAAGGGGGGGATCAGCCGTGGGAAGCGGTGATGAGGCGGCGGGTTTCGCGAGCGACAACGAGCTCTTCGTTGGTCGGAATGATCAGCACGCGGGTGCGCGAAGCGGCGGTGGCGAGGTTGGTCTCGATGGGCGCGGCGTTGTTGACGGCGCTATCAAGAACCAGCCCCAGGTCGCTCAAGCCCGCGCAGACGGCCTCGCGGATCCAGGCGCTGTTTTCACCAATACCGGCGGTGAACACGAGGGCGTCGCAGCCGCCGAGTTCGAGCCAGAAAGCGCCGACCCAGTGGCGGATCGAATGGATGAGCAGGTCGATCGCGGTTTGGGCGCGGGCATTGCCGGCGAGGGCAGCTTCGCGGATCTCGCGAAGGTCGTTGCTCACCCCGGATAGGCCCAGCAGGCCCGATTCTTTGGTGAGTTGGCGCTCCACCTCGGCGGTGGTCAGGTTAAGTTTTTTCTGAATGAAGGGGATGGCGGCGGAGTCGAGATCGCCGACCCGATTGTTCTGCGGCAGACCGCTCTGCGGGCTCAGGCCCATGCTGGTACCGATGGCGACGCCATTGCGGATGCCGGTCACGGAGCTGGATCCACCCAGATGGCAGGAGATGACGCGTAGGGGCGAACCGGTGACGGGCTTGGGGCCGTCTTGGTAGAGCCGCTGCACGATCGCGGCGACGTCATTACGACCGAGAAGCTCGGCGGAACGTTCGGCGATGAACTTGTGGCTGGCACCATGGAAGCCGTAGCGGCGCACCCCGGCAGCGAACCAGGAATCAGGAACCGCGTAACGATTAGCGTAGGCGGGAACCCATTGATAAAACGCGGTCTCGAAGAGCGCGACCAAGGGAACACCAGGGAGTTTGGCGCGGAACTGGCGGATACCTGCGGCGTAGGGCGGGTTGTGGGCCGGGGCGAGATCGGCGGTGCCGAGCAGCGCTTGCTCAACGCGTTCGTCGGCCGGAAGGCAACCGGTGACCTCGCCGCCTTGCACGGTCTTGAACCCGACCCCATGAAGATCGCTCGCGTCGCGCACATGGCCGGCCGCCCGCAACGAGGCGAGGCAGTCGTCGATGGTGCTACCGTAATCGGTGACGCGCTCGTAGCCGCCTTTGGCCAGGAGCAGCTCGGTGGAGCCGTCGAAGCGGAAGAGGCGGTATTTAAACGAGGTGGAGCCGAGGTTGGCGACGAGGATGTTCATGAGCAGGGGCGGACCGGCAAGGCGGGTCGAGGGGCGCTAACTTAGGCGGCGGGCGAGTTGAGCCACTTGCCGAGACCGGCAAGCTCGTCGTGCGGACGGGGGATGACCTGCACGCTGATGATTTCGCCGATGCGTTTGCCGGCTTCGGCACCCGCTTCGACGGCGGCTTTGACGGCGGCGACATCGCCGCGGAAGAACCCAGCGACATAACCGCTACCGACGGCCTCGTAGCCAGTCATGGTAACGTTAGCGGCCTTGAGGGCGGCGTCGGCGGATTCGATGAGGGTGATGAAGCCTTTGGCTTCAATGATACCGAGGGCAAGTTGGGCCATGGAGGTAAGTGTGTTAAAAGTTAGAATTGGGTCCGGGAGCGATGCTTAGACGAGGCCTACTTGCTTGAGCAGGTCGGCATGCGGGCGGGGGATGACATGGGCGGCGACGAGTTCGCCGACGCGTTTGGCGGCTTCAGCGCCGGCTTCGACGGCAGCCTTGACCGAACCGACATCGCCCTTGACGGCGACAGTGATGAGACCGCCACCGATTTGGACGGTGCGAACGAGGGTAACGCTGGCGGCTTTGACCATGGCGTCGCTGGCTTCAACAGAGCCAATATAGCCGCGGGTTTCGATTAATCCGATAGAATCATTCATGTTGGGTGGGAGTTGTTAGGTGATTGGAGTGAAACAGGAGGAAGGTGGGTTATTTAATGAGCTCGACGGGTGTGTCGGCGCTCAAGGCACAGGCATTGGCCTCGTCGGTGTCGATGTGCACCTCGAGCTTGAAGTCAGGGCTTTCGCGCACCAGCAAACGCTCGAAGGTGACGGCACAGTCACCGCCGACGCGCAGTTTCATGAAGTCGCCGGCCTTGACCCCGTAGAATGCGGTGTCGCTGGGATGCATGTGCACGTGGGGGGCAGCGCGGATCACGCCTTCTTCGAGCTCAAGGAACCCGGCCGGGCCCATCAACATACAGCCGGTCGTTCCCTTGATGTTGCCCGATTGACGGGTGGGGATGTCGAAACCCAGCGCGATCGAATCGGTGAGCGCGAGCTCGATTTGGTTGAAATCGCGGCATGGGCCCAGGATGCGCAAATTGGAGATGACCCGGCTGCGCGGGCCGATGAGCGTGACGCTCTCCTCGGCGGCAAACTGGTCCTTTTGGTAGAGCCACTTCTTGGGCGTGAGCTTGTGCCCCTTGCCAAATAGGGTTTCGACGGCCTGTGGGCTCAAGTGGCAGTGGCGAGCGCTCACGTTGACGAGGAGCGGATTGGGTGCCTGCACCTGCTTGGGTGCGCGCACACCGAGACGCTGATAAAGCGCGCGGCGAACCTGGTGCTCGATTTCTGCGCGATGGGGTTGGGGAGGGGGCAGCATGAGGACGAAAATGCCTTTGAATCTTAAGCTGACGAGGGGAGGGACGGGATGAAAAAGATGATTTAAACGAGTGCGAGCGTTTAAGCCGGCAATCTAAGAGCGACTGGGATAATCTGATAGATATTGATTGTTTCGTGTCAAATCGAAATTCGGCCGAATTGCCTATTTGGTGGCTAAGTGGGCGCAGGCAAAGGCTCAGTGCCGTGTCAATATGTGCCCAGCGCCAGGGCCGGAGAGTTCGTAGATCGCTATCGTCAGGCCCATCCGCACCCCGGTGTAAGCACCGCCGCTTGAGTCGGCTGGGTGTCGCCCGTCCGCGCCTCGAGTTCGTGCTGGTTCCCTCTGGATGTGCTTGCGCGCGGACGGGTACCCATAGGGCAACTCCGCGCCCCAGCGGGCGGGCACCCATGCCAACGGTCGGGCCGTTTTAGTGGCCGCACTCGCCGGTCGGGCTAAATCTGCGGATAGGCTCATAGCGGGGGCGCCGGGTTTGATGGTGGTAGAATCGCGCGGATGGGCGGTGGCCGTGGGGGGAGCCGGGGTGGATGAAAAGCAGGACGCGCATGCCGGAATAATCTCTCTAATTCTATCAGTTACTTCCAAGGAATCTCTCTTTCTCGGTTGTCATGAGGGCGGTGGAGGGCAGGATCCGGCACTACCCGTTATGGCAAAACCCGACTCCCCCCGTCCTGCTGGTAAACATGTG
>CAMBUJ010000054.1 GCA_945871005.1 Opitutus sp. GAS368
TAAGACGAAAAGTAGGCTTCGGGTGCGGTTGGACATAGGGAGTTCGAACTAACCCGTTTTATATCGGCTCAGGGGATCGAGGATAAAGCCCCCGTCCGCAGTCTCACTGGCGGGTTGGACTCCGACCGGTTCGCTTTCCTTTCGGGTAAGCGCAAACCGCCCCGACAACCTACTAGCGGGCAGTAACACTCGAGTTGAAGAATTCCCCCTCCCCAGTAACCGCAATGCGTCTTCAAACGAACCTCTTTGACCCCTAATGGGCGCTAAATAAAGCGAGGTTTGGAATGAGCGTATAGTGGAGATTATTGACGGCTGAAATTCCGTTTCCGTAGCCGGCGATATTGTCGTTAATGCCTACCAGGCAATAGCCTTCAAGGTTCAGGAATGCTATTCCGGTATCAGTGATTAGCAGAGCCCCTCAGGGGTTAACTTGGATCGGGTTGTTCGACCCGGAACCAAATTTTGTTACCACGGATGGGCACTGATGAACACGGATAAACCAAGCTGTAAAAACTCCCAGCCAGCCCGCAATTTTAGATCGGACACTTGAAGTGTTACTGCCTATTAGGCCCGCTTGAACTTACCGTTAAGGAATTCCTGCAACCAGGCGGTCAGCCCGTCGATTCCGCTCAGCGAGGTGGGCGCGGCCTGCCCGGCAACCCAGGCGTGAAAGGGCCGGGTGTCACCGCTGGCCAGGTCGTCCATGTCGTTATGGATGACCGCGTCGACCGTGCCGGCGGCGAAGAGTTTGGCCACCGCGGCCGCGCGCCCCGCCGCATCGGCCCCGGCGGTGAGTTTGAAGCCGATCACCTTGAGCGGGCGGGGCGCGGCGTAGGCTTTGAGCTCGGGGAGGAGCTTCGGGGTCGGCACCAGGTGCACGGTCAGCTCGGCGGCGTAGGAGGACATTTTGCCCGCGTGGCTGGTGGCGGGTTTGTAGTCGGAGACGGCCGCGCAGTGGATAACCGCATCGTAGCTGCCGGTGGCCAGGCGGCGGCGCAGGGCGGCCTGCAGGTCGGCGGTGGAGGCGAAACGTTCCGTGTCACTCACGGCGGTGGGGCGGACGGCGGCCTCGCCGTGGAGTAGGGTGACGGCGTGGCCTTGGGCGGCGAGGGCGTCGGCCAGGAGGGCGCCGGTGCGCCCGGTGCTCACGTTGGACAAAAAGCGCACCGCGTCGATCGGTTCACGGGTGGCGCCGGCGGTGAGGAGGATGCGCATGGAGTCGGTGGTGGAGGGGCCAATGCTTCGGAAAGTTACACAGAGGGCACGTGAGGAGTCACAGAGTTCACGGAGATCGGAGTGATTAACCCCAGATAAGGCGGGCACCCTACTGAAGTGGATCGAATTCTTAGCTCAGTGGCCTCGGCGCAACCTCTCGAGCCCTCTGTGTCACCCTTCCGTGTTAACCTCACGCGATTTTTTGCCCGAGTTCGGCGAGCACCTGCATGACGAGCTGATCGGGTTCGAGGAGGCGGCCGGCGCCCTCTTCGCCGCAGGCCAGCGGGCCGCTGCCGGTGGGCAGCACCCTTACCCCGAGGCCGGAGAGTTTGGTCAGCGAGGCCTGGGTGAGCGGGTGCTCGAACATGGCGACGTTCATCGCGGGGGCGACCCACCAGGGTTTTTTCTGCAGTTCCCAGGCGAGGAACAGGCTGCCGACCAAATCGTCGGCCAGGCCGTTGGCGAGGCGGTTGAGGGTGTTGGCGGTGGCGGGGGCGACCAGGGCAAGGTCGGCCCAGCGGGCGAGGTTAATGTGTTCCATCGCCCGGCCCGGCTCCCACATGTCGCTGGCCACCGGCTGGCCGGTCAGGCCCTCGAGGGTGGCCTTGCCGACGAATTGCAGCGCGGCGGGGGTGGCCACGGTGCGCACCTCGATGCCGGCCTGGACCAGCCGCGAAATCGCGAAGCAGGCCTTGTAGCACGAGATCGAGCCGGTGAGGAAAAACAGCAGGCGGGGTTTGCGGGCGGTGGTCATGGGCGGAGGGGGCGGAACAGAGAATGGAGTCGGAGCGGAGGGTTACACAGAGGTCACGAGAGGTGGCACGGAGGTCACGGAGTAAGGCGGCGTAAAGGTTCGAAAAGTAGCGCAGACTTCAAGTCTGCTTGATTGGGGCGGCGACGGGTGGGTGGAAAGCAGACTGGAAGTCTGCGCTACTTCCTGCGGATTAGTAGGACTCCTTGGCGCTGGGGAAACTGCCGTCGGCCACCGCTGCGGCGTAGGCGGAAAGACCGGCGGTAACCGTGGCGCCGGCCTCGGCGAAGGTGCGCACGAAGCGAGGGGCAAATCCCAGGTTGAGCCCGAGTAGATCGTGAAACACCAAAACTTGCCCGTCGGTGTGCGGGCCCGCACCGATACCGATCACCGGAATGGCCAGAGCTACGGTGATAATTTGGGCGACTTCGCTGGGCACGCATTCGAGCACCACGCCACAGGCACCCGCCGCTTCGGCGGTGCGGGCTTGGGTGATGATCTCCTCGGCGGCGGCCTCGGTCTTACCCTGCACCTTGTATCCGCCCAGCGCATTGACCGACTGCGGGGTCAGCCCGAGGTGGATGATCACCGGCACGCCCGATTCGACGAGGTGGCGGATGACGTCCTCGTGGCCGTCGATGCCTTCGATTTTCACGGCGTGGGCGCCGGCGCGCATGAGCAGGGTGGCGCAATCCACGGCGGGCACGATTCCTTTGCGGGCGGCGAGAAAGGGGAAGTCGGCGATGATAAACTTGCTGCCGCCCAGGCCGCGGGCGACGGCGGCGGTGTGGCGCGCCATGACTTCGGGGGTGGCGGCAAAGGTGGTCGGCTCGCCATCGACGACGGTGGCGACGCTATCGCCGACCAGCACGCAGTCCACCGGGGAGGCGGCCAGCCAGCGGGCCTCCCAATGGGCGTAGGCGGTGGACATACTGATACGGCCCTGGCCCTTGCGGGCTTTGAATTCGAGGACGGTTTTCATGCGTGGGCGGGGACTCTCGCAGTTCGCGCGCAAAAGCCAACCCTGCTGTTGGCGTGGTTCCGGGCGAGAGCGCGGGGTGGCGCTGAGCTGTTTTTCATTCGCCTCTCCGGCGTTGCCAGCGGGGCTCGGCGGGGCGCATGCTGGGCGTTCCTATGGAAAAAACGCCGTTGCCCGCCGCGCGTCCGCAGCAAAAAAAACCCAGCTTCCCGATCAGCACCGGGCTGCACGCCTACCTGCGGCGTTACCGGCGCGAACGCGAATTGCCGGTCACCTACGACCGCCTGCGCCGCTTCGTCGATTCGATCCCGCTTAACGACGCCAAGGGCAAAGCCACCCTTTGGGAAAGCGTGTTTTACGACCGCTTCGAAATGGAATCGCTCCACGAGGACCTCAAGCGCATGTACGCGCTCATCCGCGTGGCCGGCGACCTCTCGGTGATGAAGCACCTCTACGTCGACCGCATCGACTTCTGCGCCTACGGCAATTCGATGCCGTTTCGTATCCGGGTGGTGAATTCCTTTAACGACAATCCCGACTATTTTTACATCAAGCGCGGCGACGCCTCGCGCATCTACGGGCTGGAGCTCGAGCACCTGCTCTCCCCCAACCGCCTCAATTACCTCAACTACGGCGACACCCTCGTCGAGGAGCACATCGCCGGCATTCCCGGCAACGACTTCATCGACCGCTGGCTGGGTAGCCCGGAGATCAGCCCCATCCGCCTGGCCAAGGAACTGGTGAAGTTTAACGAGCGCTCCTTTGTCCGGCTGCTCGGCGACATGCGCAGCTATAACTTCGTGGTGGTGCTCACCCCCGATTTCGAGGGCGCGCAGCTGCGGATTCGGGCGATGGACTTCGACCAGCAGAGTTACGAGGGCCGGATGAACCTGTACCGCCCGCAGTTTTTTAAGGGCAACCAGCCGCTGGCGCTGTTTTGCGTAAAACACCTGCGGCTCGAAACCGCCCAGCAGTACCAGCGCGAGGAACAGGTCATCATTTTGCAACGGGCGGCGATCATCGAGGACCGTCTCGAGCGACTGCTCACCGCGATGACCGCCGATCCGCTCGCTCCGCTGGAAAACGTGCATCAATTGCGCGGCGAGTTGGCCGAGCACTACGGGCACGAGGAGTACCTCAAGTGTGAGTCAATGGGCGAACTCGTTCGCCAAAACCTCGAATCCATTCGTCTCAACGTGGAGGCACTCCTCCCCGGCCGCCCCCAGCGCCTCGACGGCGACGCCGAGAAGTGATGGCGCTACGTTGACGCTAGGAACGACGCCTGCGCCGAGGGTTGACCCTCGGCGCGCGCTGCCGTTTAACCCCCGCCATGGTTGAGAGCCTCACAGTTAACCTCGGCGAACGCAGTTACCCGATCCACTTCGGCAAAGACGTCGCGGATGCCGTGCGCGCCCAAATCGACGCGCTGACCGCCGCCGGGCGCAAAGTCGTCGTCGTCACCGACCGCAACCTCGCCCGCAGCCAGGCCGACGCCCTGCAGGCCATGTTCGGCGGCCAACCCACCCTCGTCCTGGAGCCGGGCGAGGAAACCAAATCCCTCACCCAACTCGGCCGCGTGCTCGATTTTCTCGCCGAACACCGGGTGGACCGTGGCGGGGCGCTCTTTGCCGCCGGCGGCGGAGTCATCGGCGATCTGGCCGGCTTCGCCGCCGCTTCCTATCTGCGCGGCATCGCATTTTATCAAGTCCCCACGACCTTGCTCTCCATGGTGGACAGCTCGGTCGGCGGCAAAACCGGCATCAACCTCAAGGCTGGCAAAAACCTGGTCGGCGCCTTCCACCAACCGCGCGGGGTGTTCATCGGCACCGGCCTGCTCGGCACGCTGCCGCCGCGCGAATTCGCCGCCGGCATGGCCGAAGTCATTAAAACCGGCCTCCTGGGCGATGCCTCTTTGTTTGCCCAACTCGAGGCCAAACCGCTCACGGTCACGAGTCCCGAACTCGGCGCAGTCGTGCGCCGCTGCTGCGCCCTTAAGGCCGCCGTGGTCGAGGCCGACGAACATGAAACCGCCAAGGACGGCGGGCGCGCGCTCCTGAATCTCGGCCACACCTTCGGCCACGCCATCGAGCAGGTCACCGGCTATGGCAACTACCTCCACGGGGAGGCGGTCGCCATCGGCCTGGCGGCGGCCGCGCGCTTGTCGCAAAAACTTGGCTACATCGGCGCCGCCGAGGTGGCGCGCATCGAGGCAGTCCTCGTCGCCCACGCCCTGCCGGTGCGCCTGCGCGCCCCGCTGCCGCTCGCGCCCCTGCTCGCCGCCATGGCCCGGGATAAAAAAGTCCGCGCCGGCGCCCTGCGTTTCGTGGTCCTTAAAACCCTTGGTCTCGCCGCCACTCAGGGCGACATCGACCCGGCCCTGGCCGAGGCCAGCTTCCGCGAAGTCGGCGCCGTCTAAGTCCCGCACCGCTTCCGCCTCCATCGCCAATCCCCCCGCGCCACCACCGACCATGTCCGCAATCGACGAGGGAATTGTCCGCGAATACTTCGAGCAAAACGGGTTTCTCGTGCGCCAGGTTCGCAAGTACCAAGTGTCGGCTCGCAAGAAAACCGGAGACGAGGAGATCGACCTGCTCGTCTACAACCCGGCCTGGCAACGCGGCTCGCGCAAACCGGATTTTTTCCTGTTTTCCAACGAGCTGCCCCAGGTGCGCCGGGCGATGATCGCGGTCAAGGGCTGGCACACCGGCGTGTTCACCCCGAACATGCTCAAAAGCTCACCCGAGATTTTCCGCTTTTTGGCAGACAACGTCCTCAAGGAGGCCACGCGCTTTTTCCCGGCGGCCGACGCCAACGAAGCCGGCGACGACCTGACCAAGATTCTGGTTTTGCCCAGCCTGCCCACTCAGGAGCCGTTTCGCTCGCAGAGCGTGGCGATGCTCAAGGAGCGCGGGGTCGATGCGATCATCTCGTTTCGCTCCATGCTGCTCGACCTAATCGAGAAGACCGAAATCAACCGCAACTACGGCAAGAGCGACACTCTCCAGGTGATCCGCATTTTAAAGAACTACGACCTGCTCAAGGACGCGCAGATGGAACTGCCGACTGAACGCGCGACCGTCACCACCCGTAAACCCAAAGCCTAATGCCCACGCTCATCCATCCCACCGCCCTCGTCGAAGACGGCGCCCAACTCGGCGCCGACTGCGAGATCCTGGCCCGCGCCATCGTTACCCGCCACGCCGTGCTCGGCGACCGCGTGGTCGTGCACCCGGGCGCGGTGGTCGGCGGCGACCCGCAGTACCTGAAATTCGATCGGGCCACGCCCAGTTTTGTGCGCGTTGGCGCCGGCACGGTGATCCGCGAAAACGTGACCCTTAACCGCGCCATCCACGCGGGTAACGCCACCGTGATTGGCGAGCGCTGCTTCCTCATGGCCAACAGCCATGTTGGCCACGACTGCGCGCTGGGAGACGACGTGGTGCTGGCCAACAACGTCATGCTCGCCGGGCATGTCGACGTGGGCAGTTTCACCTTCATCGGTGGCGGCGCCGGCATCCACCAGTTCTGCCGCATCGGCGAGAGTGCGATGATCAGCGGCCTGTCGCGCATCTCGCGCGACCTGGCGCCATTCACGATCAATGCGGAGCGCGACGAGGTGTCGGGGCTGAACCTGGTGGGGCTGAAACGCCGCGGCTTTTCCCGTGCGGCGATCCGCGAGCTCAAGCTGGCGTTCCGCGCGGTGTATTTCGGGTTGGGCAACATCCGCACGCTGGCGGCCACCGCGCTGACCAACGGCGGCTACGAGACGGCGGAGGCGCGCAGCTTTTTGGAGTTCTTCGCCGGCGGTAAACGCGGCTTCGCCCGGGCTGATCGAGGGGTGAGTGCTGGTTCCGATGAGTAAACTCGCCCTGATTTGCGGCGACCCGGCGGGCGTCGGCCCGGAGATCATCGCCAGTTGGTTGGCGGCCAATCCCGACGAGGTTTGTGGTGTGGTCGTGCTTGGAGCGGCGCACTGGCTGGCAACGCTGCCCGCCGCGGTTGAAAAAACCCCAGTGGGCCCGGCCGACTTCGTGGCCATCCCCGGCTCGCCTGACGATGCCGGTGCCAGGGTGGCGCTGGCCGCCATGGAGCTGGCGGCCGCCGGGTGCCGCGACGGCCGGTTCTCCGGGGTGGTCACCGGGCCGGTCAGCAAGGCGCGGCTGGCGGCGGTCGGGTATCCGTTTCCTGGACAGACCGAGTTTTTCGCGGCGCGCTGGGGTGGGGAGCCGGTGATGGCATTTTGCGGGGGGCGGCTGCGGGTGGTGCTGCTCAGCTGGCATCTGCCGCTGCGTGAAGTGCCCACCCAGCTCACGCCCGCCCACTTCGAGCGCACGGTGCGCGCGGCCGACGCGCTGGCGCGGGCCGAGGGCGTGGCGTACCCGCGCATCGCGGTGTGCGGGCTCAACCCCCACGCCGGCGAAGACGGCCTGCTCGGCAGCGAGGAACTCACCACCATCGATCCGATTCTTAACACGTTGCGCGGCGAGTTCCCCGGGCTGTCGCGGACGTTGCCTGGCGACACCGTGTTTGCGCGCCAGTTGAAGGGTGAGTTCGACGTGGTGGTGGCGCTCTACCACGACCAGGGCCTCGCGCCGCTCAAGACGGTTGATTTCGACGAGGCGGTGAACGTGACCCTCGGACTGCCCTACGTGCGCACCAGCCCGGACCACGGCACCGCCTACGGCATCGCCGGCAAAGGCGTGGCCAGTAGCACCAGTTTCAGCAACGCGGTGCGGGTTGCGCGGCGCTTGATTACGCGGCGGCTTGGGCGATAGTCGCGCCATGTCCGAATCCGCCGCCACCGCCCCCGTCCCTGCCGCCGTTGCTGCTGTCGCCGTTTCTACGTCGGCGAATGCGCTGCCGGAAGGGGTGCGCGCGGGTAACGAAAACCTGGTGCGCCTGACCGAGGCGGCCGGAGTCAAAACGCGGGCGCTGATCGCCCGCGAACAGCAGGGCGATTACCTGCGGGTGGCGATCAGCGGCGGGGGCTGCAACGGGCTCAGTTACAAACTGCGTTTCGTTAAAGAGCCGAAAAAAGGCGACATCCTCGTGCGCAGCGCCGACGTGGCGGTGGTGGTCGATGCGAAGACCGCGCTCTACCTAAAGGGCACGGAGCTGGATTTTTCCACCAAGCTGATCGCCGGCGGGTTCAAGTTTTCGAACCCCAACGCCAAAGCGAGCTGCTCGTGCGGCGAGAGCTTTAGCGTGTAAGGGGGCGGACTGAAAACGGGCCGGACCCGCCTCCGGTATCATTCTCGTTCCTCTTTATCTTAATCTTTCGTCAGGAACTCCGAATCGGGCCGCTCACGAGCTGGGCCGGATTCGGAAGGAGAACGATTAAGATAAAGAGGAACGAGAAAGAGCGGAGCCCCCCGCTCCGCCTTAGAGCGGTTCCGTCGGGTACTGCTCGATCAGGCGAGCGACCAGCGCAGTCCAGCCGGTCTGGTGGTTGGCACCCAACCCTGCGCCCGTGTCGCCGTGGAAAAACTCGTGAAACAACACGAGCTCCTTCCAGTGCGGATCACCACTGAAGCGCGCGTCATCGCCCAGGGCCGGACGCCGCCCCGCCGCATCCGGCGTGAACAACGACACCAGTCGCTTTCCGAGCTCGGCGGCGATTTCCGCCAGGTTGAGCAGCCGCCCGCTGCCGGTGGGGAACTCCAGCTTCATCGTGTCGCCGTAGAAGTGGTGGTAGCGCTCCAGCGACTCGATCAGCAGGTAGTTGAGCGGAAACCAGATCGGCCCGCGCCAGTTCGAGTTGCCGCCGAACAGCCAGGTGTCGGAGTCGCCCGGCACGTAGTTAACCCGATACGATTCCCCGCCGAGATGCATCTCGTAGGGCTGGTCGGCGTAACGGCGCGAGAGCGAGCGCACGCCGTGCGGCGCGAGCAATTCGGACTCGTCGAGCACCAGCTTGAGCACCCGCTCGAGCCGCGCCCGAGTGGGGATCGCCAGCAGCAGCAAACTGCTCTCGCAGCCGTCGGCCGCGAGGTAGGAGATCTGCCGCGCCAACTCGGGGCGGTTCTTCAAAAACCAGCGCGTGCGTTTGGCGAAACCGGGCAGCGCGTCGAGCCGGTCTTGGTCGATGAACTCCACGGCGAAGAGCGGGATCAGGCCGACCATGGAGCGCAGGCGCACCGGTTCGGTGTGGCCGCCGGGCAGCACCAACTGGTCGTAATAAAACCCGTCGGCTTCGTTCCATAGGCCGCTTCCGCCGAGGTGATTCATTGCGTCGGCAATCATCAGGAAGTGCTCGAAGAATTTCGAGGCGATGTCCTCGTAGGCCGGGTCGCCGTCGGCCAGCTCCAGCGCCATGGCCAGCATGGTCGAGCAGTAGAAGGCCATCCAGGCGGTGCCGTCGGCCTGGGTGAGCGTGCCGCCCGCGGGCAGCGGCCGGGAGCGGTCAAACACCCCGATGTTGTCCAAGCCGAGGAAGCCGCCTGCGAAGAGGTTTTTGCCGTGCGGGTCTTTGCGGTTCACCCACCAGGTGAAGTTGAGCAGCAGTTTTTGGAAAACGCTGGCGAGGAACTTGCGGTCGCGCTGCCCGCGCGGTGCGGTCATTTTATAAACGCGCCAGCACGCCCAGGCGTGCACCGGCGGGTTCACGTCCGAGAAGTTGTACTCGTAGGCCGGGATCTGCCCGCTCGGACTCATGTACCATTCGCGCAGCAGCAGGTTGAGCTGGTGCTTGGCGAAGTCGGGGTCGAGCTTGGCGAAGGGGATCATGTGGAAGGCCAGATCCCAGGCGGCAAACCACGGGTACTCCCACTTGTCAGGCATGGAGAGCACGTCGCGGTTAAACAGGTGCGCCCACTCGGCGTTGCGGGCGTTTTTACGCTCTTCGGGAGGCGGCGGCATGGCCGAATCACCCTCCAGCCACTCCTTCACGACGTAGTGGTAAAACTGCTTCGACCAGAGCAGGCCGGCGTAAGCCTGGCGCGCCACCACGCGCTCCTGCTCCGAACTCACGCCCTTCAGCAAGTCGGCGTAGAATGCGTCGGTCTCGGCCACGCGAGAGGCGAAAACCGCGTCGAACTTTTTGCCAAAAACCGCACCCTTGGCCGGGGTGTGAGCCGGGGCGGCCGAGTGCAGGCGCAGGCGGAACACGCGCGCTTCCCCCGCGGCCAGGGTGACCACGTGGTGGGCGGCGCATTTGGTGCCGCGTTGGAGCGGGTTAACCGCCGCGGTGTCCCCGCGCACCACGTAATCGTGAAACGCGTCCTTCACATACGGGCTGGCATTGGGGGAATTAAACAACCGCCGGGCGTTGGTTTCGTTTTCGGTAAACAACAGCGGGGCGGCGTCCTCCTGCTGGAGGGTAAAGCGGCCCAACGTCGCGTGCTCGCAGTCCACCGTGTGCGTGCCGGTGGCGGCCAGGTGCGGTTTCTCCTCGCAGCCCTCGTGGTTGCTGCCCCACGACCAGAAATTGCGATACCACAGCGTGGGCAACACGTGCACGGTGGACGCCTCGGGCCCACGGTTGGTCACGGTGATGCGGATGAGGATGTCGTCGGGCGCGTTTTTGGCGTACTCGCACTGCACGTCGAAATAACGCGACTGATCAAACACCCCGGTGTCGGCCAACTCATACTCGGTCTGGAGGCGGTTGCGGCGCTTGTTTTCCTCGCGCAGCTGGGCGTAGGGGAAGGCGGCCTGCGGGTATTTATAAAGTCCCTTCAGGTAGGAATGGGTCGGGGTGGCATCTAGGTAAAAGTACTCCTCCTTCACGTCCTCACCGTGGTTACCCTCGGGGTTGGAGAGGCCGAAGAGACGCTCTTTGAGCATCGCATCGCGGCCGTTCCAGAGCGCCACCGAGAAGCACAACCGGCCCTCGCGGTCGGTCACGCCCATGAGCCCGTCCTCACCCCAGCGGTAGGAGCGGCTGCAGGCGTGCTCATGGGTGAAGTAGCCCCAGGCCTCGCCGTCGGGCGAATAATCCTCGCGCACCGTGCCCCACTGGCGCTCGGCGAGGTAGGGGCCCCAGCGTTTCCAATTCATGGTGCGGGCCTCATCCTCGGCCAGGCGGGTGCGCTCCGGGCTAACAAGCTTGGTCGCCGACTTCTGCGTAAGTTTGCTCATGGGCCGGACCGTAGCGTTCCGAGCCGACTATGAAAGGCCAAACCTCGCTGCCTCCCCGCTTGCACCGGCCCCGCCAATCGCGTTTTCTCGGCTCCATTCATTTTTCGCCCGCATCCCCCCGTCTCCCGTCTTTTTGCGCATGAACCCCCGTCTCCTGTTTTGTCTGGCCCTGTTAACCGCACCTGCCCTGCGCGCCGAGGCGTGTCCGTCTTGTGCGTCGGAGGCGCCCGCCGCCCCGGCCAGCATCGCCGCGCCAGCCAGCGTGCCCGGCGTCACCTTCATCCAAACCCTCGGCGGCATTTCCGAGTTTAACCTCGATGCCAACGGCCTGCAGATCCTCGTCCTGCCCGACCACTCAGCCCCGGTGGTCACCTTCATGGTCACCTACCACGTTGGCTCGCGCAACGAGGTGATGGGCACCACTGGCGCCACCCACCTGCTCGAGCACCTCATGTTCAAGGGCACCGAGACGTTCAACCGCGCCAAGGGCAATAGCATCGACCAGCTGCTCGAGCGCGTCGGCGCCACTTACAACGCCACCACCTGGCTCGACCGCACCAACTACTTTGCCAACCTCGGCAAGGACCACCTCGACGCTTACGTCGCCATCGAATCCGACCGCATGCGCAACCTCTGGCTGCGAGAGTCCGACCGCCAGCCCGAGATGACCGTGGTGCGCAACGAATTCGAGATCGGCGAAAACAGCCCCATCCAGGCCCTCGACAAGGAGATCAACGCGGCCGCCTATTTCGCCCACCCCTATCACCACCCCACGATTGGCTGGCGCAGCGACATCGAGAAGGTCTCCATCGATAAACTACGCGAGTTCTACAATACCTTTTACTGGCCCAACAACGCCACCGCCACGGTCATCGGCGACATCAGCGTAACCGACGCCCTCGTGCTGGTAAAAAAATACTACGGCGCAATCCCCCGCGCCCCCCAGCCCATCCCCCAAGTGACCACCGAGGAGCCCGCCCAGACCGGCCCGCGCCGCGTCACCCTCAAGCGCGCCGGCCGGCTCGGCGTGGTCGGAATCGCCTTTAAAACCCCCTCAGCTCGCCACCCCGACATGCCCGCCCTCCAAGTGCTCGGCTCCATCCTCACCAACGGCAAAAACAGCCGACTTTATCGCGGCCTCACCGACAAAAACCTCACCACCAACACGAATGCGGACATCGGCTTTTTCCGCGATCCGGCGCTGACCACCTTCTACGCCAGCCTCGCCCCCGACGTGAAGCCGGAGGACGCCGAAGTCGCCCTGCTCGACGAAATCTACACGGTGAAAATGGACGGGGTAACCGACGCCGAGGTGGCGGCGGCGGTTAACCAATTGATGGCAGCCTCGGCCTACGCGCGTGATGGCGCCTTTGCGATTGCGAGCAACCTCAACGAATACATCTCCAGCGGCGATTGGACGCTCTACGTCACGCTCGACGAGGCCATCCGCAAGGTGACCGCCGCCGATGTGAAGCGCGTGGCCAACCAGTACCTCGACGAAGACCAAAGCACCACCGGCTGGTTCATCCCGCTGAGTACCCCGGAGATCATCGCCCCGTAACCCTCCGCCTCAGCCCTCGTTCTCGTTACTCTTTATCTTAATCTTTATCCCTCCGAATTAGCCTCCGCTTCCGCGCCTGATTCAGAGCTCCTGACGAACGATTAAGATAAAGAGGAACGAGAAAGATTTCCCCCCCGCCGCATCCACTCCTTTTTCCCCCGCGCCATGAACCGCCTCCGTTTTCCCTCAGCCGCCCGCCACCTTCTGCTTGTTGCCGTCAGCCTCGTTTGCGCCGCCACGCTGCCCGCCGGCGTCGCCGACCAAGCCGTGCGCACCCCGGTGGCCGGCATCGACGTGATCGCCTACAAAACCCTCGTCCAGGACGTAGTCACCTTCTGCGGCGCGCTGCCGGCCGGCGATTCCTTCGCCTCCGAAAGCAACCTCGCCATCGCCACCCTCGTCGGCGGCATGTTGGACAAGGGCACCGCCACCGAGGACAAATTTGCCATCGCCCAAAAACTCGACGCGGTTGGTGCCACCCTGGCCTTCTCGGTCGACGACACCATGGTCTCCTTCAGCGGCAAATGCCTTCGCAAGGACTTCCCCTTGGTGATTAGCCTTCTCGCCGCCCAGCTGCGTGCGCCCGCCTTCAACGACGAGGAGCTGGCCAAGTTACAAAAACAAATCGCCGGCCGCCTGCAGCGTTCGCTTGAGCAAACCAACTTCCGCGCCGGCCAGGCCTTCGCCGCCGCCATTTATCCCCTCGGCCACCCCAACTACGAACCGGCCCCGGCCGCCTTCCTTACCGCGGTGAAAAGCGCCACGGTGGCCGATCTGCGCGCATTCCACGCCCAGTACTACGGCCCGGCCGGCCTCACCTTGGTGGCAGTCGGTGACGTTGACCCGGCCAGCCTGCAAACCGAAGTGGCCGCCGCCTTTGCCGGCTGGACGGGCGGGATCAAACGCCCCGATTACCCGCGCACCGTCACCCACCTCGACGTTGACCGCGACCAGACGGTGTTCATGGCGGACAAGCCCAACGTCAGTGTCATTTTCGGGCAAGCAACCGGGCTGCGCCACGCCGACCCCGACGCGCTGCCGCTGCGGGTGGCGACGACCATTTTGGGCAGCGGTTTCACCGGTCGGCTGATGGCGACGGTGCGCGATCAGGAAGGCCTGACCTACGGGATCAGCTCGCGGGTTTCCAACGACAGTTACTCCAACGGCGATTGGCGCATTGCCGCGAACTTCGCTCCCGATCTTTTGGAAAAAGGCCTCGCTGCGACCCGCCGCGAATTAAAATCCTGGTATGAGCAGGGTGTGACCGCCGAAGAAGTGGCCCGCACCAAAACCAATCTGGCCGGCAGTTTCCAGGTGGGCCTGGCCACCACCGACGGCATGGCGGGCACGCTGCTGGCGACGGTCAACCGCGGTTATCCGCTGAGCTGGATCGACGAGTATCCGCAGAAGTTAACCGCGCTGACGGTTGAGCAGGTGAACGCGGCGATCAAAAAACACCTGCAGCCGGAGAGCTTTGTGCTGATCAAGGCCGGCACGGTGGTGACGGCGGGCAAGTAGGCAGCTCCCCGAGCGGGCGGTGGTCGTATGCCCCAGGAGGAGAACCATGGGGCCGGGGCGGGGCTGCGAACGCGTGTTCGGGGTGGTTCACCGGCCCCGGAGTTCGGGTTTAATCGATAAATCAACATACGGTCTAAATCGGGTATGCGTCTTGGGGTGATTAACCCTGCCCACGCCATGCCTTTCGACTGGTCACAGCCGCGCCGGCGCTTAGCCTTTGAGGCCATGCTCCTGTTCGCCGCAACCACCCTGGAAAAACTTCACGACGTTCCCCGTAACGTTTGGCTCAACATCGGCCTCGGGGTACTCATTTTCATTGTCGGATTTTTCATCCTGCGCGCGATCGCCCAGATGAATAAAATCATCCTCTGCATCCTTGTTGCGGTGGTGCTGACGCTGGTCGGCTTTAATTGGGTTTATTCCCGTAATGAGCCCGCGTTCCTCACTCCGGTGATCGACAAAATCGCCCCCTTCTTCCCTTCCGGGGTGGAAAACAGTCCGAAGGCCAAGCGGTACGATCAGGTTATCGGGCGTTAGTCGCTAAGGGCTTACGATAAGTCCGGTCCTTGGGTGGTGTGTTAACGTTCAGTTGGCAACGGGGTGGGGAGGAATGCGATTCGCTGCATTGCGTTGTGGGCCTGCGATCGGCCTTCGCGACTTTGCGATAAAACTCCGAGCGGGATCCGATGCCTAGACTGTCACGGCCCGCTGGGTTAACGGGCGACGGGCGCGTTCGAAATCATAAACGGCGGTTCTTAGAAGAATGAATTCAAATCTTGTGAATTAGGATTGGTCTTTAACGAGCGGGGCTTCAGCGTTCCGGCTCTTCTTATGCCCAAATCGCACTCCGACATCGGACTCATCGGCCTCGCCGTGATGGGTCAAAACCTCGCCCTCAACATCGCCGACCACGGCTTCCAGATCTCGGTTTATAACCGCACGGTCGAGAAGACGGAAAAATTCGTCGCCGAAAATTCGAAAACTCCCGGTGGCCTGATCGGCTCCAAGACCCTCGAGGAGTTTGTTCAATCCATCGGCCTGCCCCGCAAGATCGTCATCCTCGTGCAGGCTGGCAAGGCCACCGACGCGGTGATCGACGGCCTCATCCCGCTGCTCGCCCCCAACGACATCATCATCGACGGCGGCAACGCCCTCTGGACCGACACCATCCGTCGCGAGAAGGCCCTCAAGGAAAAAGGTCTGCGCTTCATCGGTTCCGGCGTGTCCGGCGGTGAAGAGGGTGCGCGTTTCGGCCCCTCCCTCATGCCCGGTGGCGACAAGGCCGCCTTCAAGGAGCTTGAGCCGATCTGGAAGGCCATCGCCGCCAAGGTCGACAAGAAGACCGGCAAGCCCCTCATGGGCGCCAAGCCCGGCAAGCCCGTCAAGGGCGGCGTGCCTTGCACCGTTTACATCGGCGAAAACGGCGCGGGCCACTACGTCAAGATGGTCCACAACGGTATTGAGTATGGCGATATGCAGATGATCTGCGAAGCCTACGCCCTCATGGAGGGTTTGCTCGGCCTCAAGCCCGCCGAGATGGGCGCAATCTTCACCGATTGGAATAAGGGCGCTCTCGACAGCTTCCTCGTCGAAATCACCGCCGATATCCTCAAGCAGAAGGATCCGGTCACCAAGAAGCCCTTCGTCGACATCGTCCTCGACACCGCCGGCCAAAAGGGCACCGGCAAATGGACCTCGGTTAACGCTCTCGACATGGGCGTGCCGGCTCCGACCGTCGCCGAGTCCGTGTTCGCCCGCTGCATTTCCGCAGTGAAGGAAGAGCGCGTCGCCGCCTCCAAGGTCCTCAAGGGCCCGAAGATCAAGAAGGTCGGCCCCGCCAAGAAGAAGGCCCTGATCGCCGCGATCCACGACGCCCTCTACTGCTCGAAGATCTGCTCCTACGCCCAGGGCTTCCAGCTCATGCGTGCCGCCCAGACCGAGTACAACTGGAAGCTCAACTTCGGCCAGATCGCCCAGATCTTCCGCGGTGGCTGCATCATCCGCGCGGCCTTCCTGCAAAAGATCACCGAGGCCTACGCCCGCGATCCGAAGCTGGCGAACTTGCTCCTCGACGCCTACTTCAACAAGACGATCCAGAAGGCCCAGGAAAACTGGCGCAAGGTGATCAGCCTCGCGGTGGAAAACGGCATCAGCGTGCCGACCTTCGCCTCGGCACTGAGCTACTACGACGCCTACCGTTCGGCCCGCCTGCCGGCGAACTTGCTCCAGGCTCAGCGCGACTACTTCGGCGCGCACACCTACGAGCGCACCGACAAGCCCCGCGGAAAGTTCTTCCACATCGACTGGCCTGAGGCGAACCGCCCCCAGATCGAAGTCTAAGCTTGAACTGCTGATGTTGCCGAATAATTCAAAATGTACGGCTAAATAATCAAAATGTAAGTGCAGAGAATCAAAATGTAATTTGGGGATAATCAAAATGTAAGCCGTAGAAGACCTAGCTGTTTTCTACGGCTTTTTTGTTTCATAATTATTGCCTGAAAATAAGTTACCGATGGATTCTATAGGGGTATCAAAGTTTTGAAGTTTGCTCCCTGCTACGACTAGGCGGGGTTGCCAGGCTAAAGCGCTGAAGTATCTTGATAAAGAGCCTGCCTGTCAGTTGCAGGGTATTTTGAAGTGATTTTGCTTCGTTCGTGTTTCAAGTAGCGCCCTTGGACGCTATGGCAAATCAGACTCCGACGCGCATCAACAACTCAGCCCCAGAAATCCCAAGTGCACGGGCAAGTCGCAGCGTGGTTTCAAGTGACGCATTTTTCTCTCCTCGCTCAATTTCGCCAACGAAATTCAGCGCCAAATCAGCCTTTTCTGCCAGTGCCAATTGGCTCAGCCCTGCCTCAATACGGAGCTGTCGAACGGTACGCCCGAGTTGCTTGGGTAATAGGCTGAAGTCACTAGGCATGTCCCTCATCCTACCGACAAACACTCCGAGCTGATACCATCTATAGATGGTTTTGGCCTTGTGGTTTTACGGGCTTTTCGGCAGTATCTTTTCAGTATGAAAAACCCAGAACCGCTATTTTTTAAAGAAAGCCTACGGTGGATCAAAGAGCATCCCAATGCGACGACACACGACCTGCCCGAGCAGTTTATTCATCATTGGACGTTCAATAAAAACGACGGAAGTCCGTCTCAATACTTGCTGGGCATATTAATGCATGGAATTACCGCACGCCGAGTCATGGCCAATCAACTCAGCCCCGATGGATCCATTGAGATTTCGCACCGTGAACTCATGGATAGTTTTAGCAAATGGCAGGTTAAGATCGCGATGGCTGAGCTCCACCAAAAGACCGATCTTAAGCTGAAGCCATTGGGGCTATTTGATTTTCCTGAAAATGAGTGCGCTGAA
>CAMBUJ010000055.1 GCA_945871005.1 Opitutus sp. GAS368
GGGATATTTCGCCAGACCGGGGGCGATGAGGGAGCGTTGGGAGTCATGGGAGTTTTTAAAATTCAGGAATTCGCTGAGGCCATGCGAGTTAACGCCGGCACGAAGGAGACAGCGAAACAGAGCGGGGCACGCCAAAGAGCAAGCCCCCAAGCAATGCGATGCGTTTTCACTGCGGAGCGCCTCCAGCCGCTCCCAAGCTTGGCCGGGGACGGCCAACGCTACATTCAGCGGTTAGCGTTCTCCGGCTGTAGAGTTGGCCATCCTCGGCCAAGCTGGTTCGGCTGACCGAACTACCACGACGGAGGCCACCTCAACGCGCCGCCTTGCGCCGGGGCCGTTCACTCGGGCGCACAAACAGGTAATCGGTTAAAAAGCTGACCCCGAAAACACTGCCGAGGGTGCGGGCGTTGCGCATCGCGCCGACCACGCTGGCAAGCGGATGGGCCGAACTTTCGTGCACCCGAATCAGCAGCAAACAGGCGAGCAAACTGAGCGCAGGGGGCACCAGGAAAATCCGGTGATAAACCTCCAACGCCGGAGTGTTGCCCGCGAGCACCGTTTGCAGGATGCGCCCACCGATGATCGGCCCGATCGCAGTGGCCAACGAACCCACCGCGAGATTGACGCTAATCGCCAGGGTTTTGGCCTGGGCGGGGATGATTTTCAGCTGGATGTTAAACAACGACAAAGCGAAGCCCATGCCCACGCTGCCGCCTAAAAACCAGGTCGCGTAAAGCGCCACACTGCTTTCCCGGGTCACCACGCACCAAAACAAGTTGGTCAGCTGCCAGGTGATCATACAAAACAGCATGACCGGCTTGTTGCCGTAGCGGTCGGCCAACGCCCCCCACGCCGGCGCGGACACCGCCCCGCCCACACTGGCCAACATCACAATGGTGCTCACCTCGCCCACCGACAGCCCCAGCTCGTTGTACATAAACACCGTTGTAAAGGGCCCGAACAGGGAGGCCGAAAAACCCCACGCCGCCCCGTAAGCGATGAACCAGAGACAGGGTTTATGCTGGAGCAAAATCTGAATCTGCTCGCGCCAGGAGTGGTGATTCTCCGGATTGCCGGTGGGGGCGGGCTGGGTCTGGATTTTGTATTGGAAATAGATGGAGACCAGCCGGAGCAAGCAGGCGGCGGCGATCAGGAGTTGAAAAGATACCAGCGAATTGCCCACCCGGCTGATCAGCCAGCCGGAGATGAGCAGGAAGCCGATTTGGGCGACTTGGAGCAGACGATTGCGACGCCCGAAATACTTGCCGAGCAGGCGCGCGGGCACCCACTCGCGCACCCACGACGTCCAACTCACACCGGCCAACGAGCCGACCAAGGCGGAGAGGGCGAACAGGGCGGTTAACCAAACCCCGCTTTTAGCGGGATCATCGGGGGGCAACACCGGCAGCAAAATCACCAAGGCAATCCAGCACAGTGTCTGGAGGGAGGCGGAAGTCATGCTGACCGACTTGGGGGAAAAGCGGCGATTGATCGCCGGCATGATGAAGACCTGGGCGAAATTGCCCCAAAAAGGGAGGGAGGCGATCAAGCCAAAGACGGCGGGCGTCAGGTGATAGAACCCGACAAGCAGGGCGGAAATGATGAAGTTCCCCGGCTGGAGGAGGAACCCAATCGGGATGGCCGCGAGGCCGTCGAAAGTGCAGTTGCGCAGGTTGTGGCTGAGCCGCGAGGTGGACATGGGCAGGCGTGGGGTGGCGGAGACACTGGTGCGGTAGGAGGGCGAGGACAAGGCTGGTCGTGGAGAGTGATTGCAAATTCGTCGGCACTGCCCGGAAACCCGAGCCTTCTCTCTTATGCAGACAGAATCGCCCCGGGTCGTGTGGCCTTGTGCGTGAGCTCTGGGTGGCGCGAATTCGAGAGCGAGAGAGTGTGTGAGTGTGTGTGTGTCCGCGCCACCTTGAGCTCACGCTCAAGTCCACGCCCAACGACTCCCACATCGTGCGCCAAGGGCTTTTCTCCGCCTGCCAAACCGCGTTTCGCGCTAAAAGTCGTCCCCGGTCCAACCCACCAAGTCGAGCCATAGCGCGCAGAAACGCAGAGCCTCGGCTTGCCATCCCCGCCCGCCCCACCTGAGTGTGACGGGTAATAAACCGCGATGGGCCGCATTCATAAACACGCGCGCGAGCGCCTTAACTTCGTTGGCGAAGTCCCCACCCCCACCCGCCTTTCGGCCTGCAAGACCTTCTTGCGCCTGGAAAGCGCCATGATCCGGATGCGGCACGACGCCGGCGAATCCGGCCTGGCCGTGGCCAGCGCGCGCAGCGCGATGATCGACGTGATGCTGTCGCACCTTTTCGACTACGCAATCGCCTCCTACGAGCGCTTTCACGGCAAGCTGCCCGCCCCCGTCTCCCTGCTCGCCCTGGGCGGCTACGGGCGCAGCGAACTGAGCCCACTCAGCGACATCGACATCATGTTCCTGTTTCCCTCCAAGGTGAAGGAGGCGGTCATCAAGCCGTTGCAGGCCCACCTCACTAACGAGATCTTGTACATCCTCTGGGATTGCGGCCTTAAGGTGGGGCATTCCACGCGCACCATCGACGAGGTTTTTCTGGAGGCGCGTAAGGACATCCAGAACAAGACCGCCCTGCTGGAAGCCCGCTTGGTGGCCGGCTCGGCCACCCTGTTTGAAGGCTTCACCCAGACCTACCGCGCCTACTACACGGTCGAAGACCCCAAGGGCTACATCGACTCCCGCCTCGAGGACCAGCGCAGCCGGCGGGCCAAACACGGCGACTCCGTTTTCCTCCAGGAACCCGACATCAAAAATGGCGTCGGGGGCATGCGCGATTACCAGAACGTGATCTGGATGGCCCGGGTGAAACTAGGCATCAGCGAGCTCAAGGAGTTGGCCGAGCAGCAGTATCTACGGCAAAACGAGCTGCGCGATTTCCGCCGCGCCTACGAGTTCCTGCACCGGGTGCGCAACGAGCTGCATCTGCAAAAAAAACGCCCTACCGACGTGCTCGACCTGGAGGTCCAGCCGCGCATCGCCCTCGGTCTGGGCTACGCCAACCGCGACATGCTCGGGCGCGTCGAACAGTTCATGCGCGACTATTACCGCGCCGCGCAGACCATTTATCGCATCTCGCGCACCGTCGAGAGCCGGCTGGCCCTCACCGTGGAAAAGCCCGGCCGCTTCCAGTCGCTGCGCGACCTGGTGCGCTCGCGTCGCTACGAACGCGTCAAGCATCTCGACGGCTTTATCCTGCGTAACCAAGAACTGAGTGCGGAAACCCCCAGTGTGTTTCGCGACGACCGCGCCCGGCTCATCCGGGTCTTCCGCCACTGCCAAAGCTTGGAGGCGCAAATGGACCTCGGGCTGCAGGCCCTGGTGCGCGAATCGCTCCCCCTGATCACCCGCAAGGTCTCGGCTTCGCCTGATGCGAATACCAGTTTTAAGGCGATCTTGTCGGAGGCGGGTAACGTTTACCCCACCCTCGCGCTCATGCACGAACTCGGGGTGCTCGGGCGCTTCATCCCCGAATTCGACGGGCTGACCTGCCTGGTGCAACACGAGTATTACCACCGGTACACCGCGGACATTCACACGCTCAACGCCATCCGCGAGCTCGACCACATTTTCACCGAGGCCGAGCCGATCACGCTCAAATACCGTACCGCCCTCCACGAGACCGCCGAGCCCACCCTGCTTTATTTGATCCTGCTGCTGCACGACATCGGCAAGGCGCGCGGCATCCAAGGCCACGCGGAGAGCGGCGTGATTATCGCCCTGCCCATCCTCAAGCGCCTCGGGGTCAGCCCCGAAAGCAGCGACTTGGTTACCTTTGTGATCAAAAATCATCTGATCATGGCACGCTTTTGGCAGAAGCGGGATGTTGATGACCCCAACACCGCCGCTGCTTTTGCCGAACTGGTCCCGGATACCGACAAACTCCGTCACCTCTACGTCCACACCTTTTGCGATGCCCGCGGCACAGCGGCGGGACTTTGGAACGGCTACAAGGATGCCCTCCACACCAGCCTCTACGTGGCCACACTCGACCACCTCATCCACGGCCCCACGCTGGAAACCCGCAATTCGGAGCGCCTGCAAATGACCTTCCAGAGTCTCGTTTCACAGAAACTCCCCAACATCAGCCAGGACGAGATCGCCGCGCATTTCAACCTGCTGCCGGAGCGGTATTTTATCCACACCGAGGAAGCCGAAATCAGCCTGCACCTGCGCATGGTTAACCGCCTGCTCAAGTCCATCAGCGAGACCGACTCGATGGGCACGCTGCGCCCGGTGATCGAGTGGAAAGACGACATCAACCGCTCGCTGACGGTGGTCAACATCGTCACCTGGGACCGGGCCGGGTTGTTCTACAAACTGGCCGGCGCCTTCAGCGTGGCCGGATTATCGATTCTCGGGGCCAAGGTCATTTCGCGCACCGACCACATCGCCATCGACACCTTCTACGTGGTCGAACCCAACCGCGGGATCGTGCAAAGCGCGAAGGCGCAGGACATTTTCGCGCGCACGGTCGAGGAGGCCCTCGTTTCCGACAAGGACCTCTATCCCGCAATCCTCTCACAGGCCAGCAAGCTGCCCTCCCCGCGCTACGGCGCGACCAACCCACGCGATCTGCACCACGGCTCGTTCCCGCCCACCGTCGAGGTTTACCACGAGCTGTCGATGAAGCGCACCATTGTGGAAATCCAGGCCCGCGACGAAATCGGCCTGCTCTTCCGCTTGGCCAAAACCATCAGCGACCACGGCTACGACATCACCTTCGCACGCATCGGCACGGAGCGTGGCATCGCCATCGACACCTTCTACATCGACAACGCGCCCGCCGCGGCCGCTGACCCCGTGGCCGAAACCCCGCGGCTACACGCCCTGCGCGACGCTCTCGCCCTGGTCATTACCCCGGAGGCTCCCGCGGTCGAACCCCTCGCTCCCGCCGGCCCGATTGCGGCCATCACGATCTGATTTTGATCCTCGCCGCTGCGGGGCGATAACCACGAATAACCCATGGAAGCCGCCACCGATCCGCGCGCCGATCGCGCTCTTTATCGCATCTGCAGCCTCACCGGCAAAACCGATGATCCGCGCGAAGCGCTCACCACCATCCTGGCGGTAACCATCGAAACGCTGGCGGCGTTTTCCGGGTCGATCTCCCTGCTCAACCCGGACACCGGAAAACTCGAAATCGACGTCCATCAAGGACTCTTTAACGAAGCCGACGAAGTCTCCTTGCGGCTCGGCCAGGGCATCACCGGCTGGGTGGCTTTTCATGGGCGCCCGCAACTCGTCGCCAATGTGGCCGCCGACCCGCGCTACGTCTCGATTCGCAAGGAGGTGCGCAGCGAAATGGCCGCGCCGATGGTCGAGGGCGGCGGACAGATTCTCGGGGTGATCAACGTGGACAGCGACCGGCTCGGTGGCTTTGACCAAGCCGACCTCGCCCTGCTCATCCGCATCAGCGAGGAAGCCACTGCGGTCATGCAGCGGCTCTGGCAGTTGCGCCACCTCAGCGGCAAGGCCCGCCAGCTCGAGTCGCTCATCACCATCGGCCAGTCACTGGTGAGCAAATTGGAGCAGCAGGAGCTTTTTGACACCATCACCCGCGATGCGCGCATCATCACCAACACCCGTGCCTGCGCCTTTTATCTCTACAACGCACCCCGCGACACCCTCAGCCTGATTTCGTTAACCAACGCTGCGGCCCTGCCCCTGCCCGCGCCCGAACTTCCGGTGGCTTCCTGCCTGCTGTCGGCCGCCCTCCACACCCGCCGTCAGATCGAGTTCGCCAACATTAAATCACCCGAGTTTCTCGACCTGATTGACCTGCCAACCGACCCGGCCCTGCGCTCGTTGCTGGCCGCGCCAGTGCTCTACGAAAACGAAGTTATCGGGGTGCTCGCCGTTTTCACCGATCACGTCCACCGCTTCAATAACGACGAGAAGCGCCTGCTCGCCGCCCTTGCCTCGCTCGGCGCCGTCGCCCTGCAAAACTCGCGGCTCTACTCCCGCGTTTTCCAAAGCGAGGAATCGCTGCGCAAAAACGAACAGCTCACCACCCTCGGCCTGCTCGCCGCCGAGATCGCCCACGAGATCCGCAATCCCCTCACGGTCATCAAACTGTTGTTCGGCTACCTCGACCTGGATTTCCCCGTCGACGATGCCCGGCGCACCGACGTGCGGGTAATCAGCGAAAAACTCGACCAGCTCGAGGCGATCGTCTCCCGGGTGCTCAATTTCGCCAAAGCCCCCACCAGCCTGCACTCGCGCTGGGGCCTGGCCGACATGGTTGGCGACACCATCGTGCTCATCCGCCTCAAACTCGCGCAGAGCAAGATTCACCTGCGTTTCGAGCCGCCCCCGCGGCCCCTGGTGGTCGAGGTCCACAAGGGCCAGATTCAGCAGGTCTTGCTCAATCTGCTCATCAACGCGACCCAAGCGATGGGCGATGGCGGCACGATCGTGATCCGCTGCACCCAGGAAAAGCGCGGCGAAAGCGACTTTGCGCTCATCGACATCGCCGACACCGGGCGCGGCATCCCCGAGGAGTTACGAGCCCACATCTTCGACTCGTTTCTCTCCGGCCGCACCGATGGCACCGGCCTCGGCCTAGCCATCGCCAAACGCATCATGCTCTCGCATCACGGTGACATTACCTTGCTCGATTCCGGCCCCGGTGGCACCACCCTGCGACTCGCTCTCCCGCTCGTAAGCTAACTCCCATGTCCTCCTCCTTTTCCGAAAAACGCCCCGTACTCGTCACCGCCGCCATCGGCCTGTTGGTCGCCGGAGTACTGGTGCTGTACCTTGGCCGGTTGCCCCTGCAGGTGCGCATCGTCGTTTGCGTGGTTAACGTGATCGCCGCCAGCGTCCTAGCCGTCGCTGTACGCCAGCTCCCGGGCCGCTGAGGCGTTTAAAGTTTATATTCAGCTACTTGAAGCAGTGCAGACTTCCAGTCTGCTTAATGGCGGAATGAGGGCGTAGACTCGAAGCAGACTGGAAGTCTGCGCTACTTTTCGGCCCGTTTCGTTTAGCGGTTGTCCCGGAGCCATCGCTCACCCCGGATGCGCCCGACTTTCAGTGGGGCCAACGCTTCAATTGACGAGTGCCCCAAAGCCCTCCTTAGATGTGCGTTTCCCATGAGCGTTACCTCCATTAATATCGGCATCTGCGGCCTCGGCACCGTCGGTCAAGGCGTGTGGAAACACATCGAGGCCAACCGCGCCGCCCTCGAATCCCGCCTCGGCGTCACGCTCAACCTCGCCCGCGCGTCGGTCCGCGACCTCAAAAAGAAGCGCTCCGTGCGCGTCGCCCCCGCCAAGCTCACCCTCGATCCGCTGGCCATCGCCACTGATCCGGCGATCCACATCGTCTGCGAGTTGATCGGCGGCACCACCCTGGCCCGCGACGTCACTCTCGCCGCCCTCAAGTCCGGCAAGACGGTCGTCTCCGCCAACAAAGCACTGCTCTGCAAACACGGCCCCGAGCTGTTTGCCGCCGCCCGCAAACATGGCGGCCACTTCCTTTTCGAGGCGTCAGTCGCCGGCGGCATTCCGATCATCAAGGCCCTGCGCGAGGGCCTGGTCGCCAACCGCTTCAAGCTGATCTACGGCATCCTCAACGGCACCTGTAACTACATCCTCACCCGCATGGAGCGCGAGGGGCTGGCTTACCCGACGATCCTCGCCGAGGCCAAGGCGCTCGGTTACGCCGAGGCCGACGAATCCCTCGATGTCGAGGGCTGGGACACCGCCCACAAGGCCTCGATCCTCGCCTTCCTCGCCCACGGCATCTGGGTGCCCACCGAGAAAATGCTCGTCGAGGGCATCACCCACATCACCCAGACCGACCTGGCGTTTGCCCGCGAAAACGGCTACGCGATCAAGCTGCTCGCGGTCATCTCCTGCGAGGCCGACACCGGCGAAGTGTTTGTGCGCGTGCACCCCACCCTGATCCCGCGCACCAAGGTGCTAGCCAACGTCAACGAGGTTTACAACGGCATCTCCGTCACCGGCGACGTGGTCGGCGAAACCGTTTACATCGGCCGCGGCGCCGGCCAGGACCCGACCGCCAGCGCGGTGATCAGCGACATCGTTGACGCCGTGATTCTGCGCAAGCGGGGCAACGCGCAACTGCCCGCCCCGGTCGAGGCGCGTGCCACCCTCACCCCGCTGCAAAACATCACCGGCAGCTACTACCTGCGCTTGGAGGTGAAGGATGAGCCCGGCGTGCTCGCCAAGATCGCCGGCGCCACCGCCACCCTCGACGTGAGCATCGCCAGCGTGCTCCAGCGCCCCAGCGAGACCGCCGGCGCTGCCTCGCTCATCCTCACCACTCATCAGTCCAACGAAAAGGCGATCCGCGCCACCGTGGCCCGCCTCAAAAAACTGTCCTGCGTCCTCGGCGAGCCCGTGCTCCTGCGCATCGCCGACTTCGCCGCCTGATTTTTTAACCTGCCTCACTCCTTTTCTTTTCTAAACCATGGCTAGAATTGTCCAAAAATATGGCGGCACCTCGGTCGGTGACGTCGAACGCATCCGTAAAGTCGCCGAGCGCATCAAGGCGATCCGCGAAGAGGGTAACGAGTTGGTCATCGTCGTGTCCGCCCGTGCCGGCGTGACCAACGAGCTCATCGCTCGCGCCAAGGCCGTCTGCGCCAACCCGAGCGAGCGCGAGATGGACCAACTGCTCTCGATCGGCGAGCAGGAGACCATCGCGCTCACTGCCATGGCGCTGCATGGCGTCGGCGTGCCGGCGGTTTCCTACACCGGGGCGCAGGCCGGCATTTTGACCGACACCGTCCACACCCGGGCCAAAATCACCACGATCAACGCCAAGCCCATCGCCGACGACCTCAAGGCAGGCAAGGTCGTGATCGTCGCCGGCTTTCAGGGCATCAACGGCGAAGGCCAGACCACCACGCTGGGCCGTGGCGGCTCCGACCTCACCGCCATCGCCTTGGCCGCCGCCCTCCAGGCCGACAAGTGCGAGATCTACACTGACGTGGACGGCGTTTATACCGCCGACCCGCGCGTGGTGAAGGATGCCAAAAAGCTCCAGGAAATCTCCTATGACGAGATGCTGGAACTGGCCTCCTCCGGCTCGAAAGTCATGCAGTCCCGCTCGGTCGAATTTGCCGCCAAGTACGGCGTCGTTTTCGAAGTCCGCTCCTCCTTTAACTACAACCCAGGAACTATCGTGAAACAGGAAATCGCTTACATGGAAAAGGTCGTCGTGCGCGGTGTCGCCGTCGACAAGGACCAGGCCAAGATCATCGTCTCTAACATCCTCGACAAGCCCGGCTCCGCCGCGAAGGTCTTCCGCGCGCTGGCCGACGCCAGCATCATCGTGGACATGATCGTGCAGAACGTGGGCCGCAACGGCATCGCGAACCTCACCTTCACCGTTCCGCTCACCGACAGCCAGAAGGCCATCAAGACCTTGGAGCCGGTGCTCGACGCAATCGGCGGCGGCCAGGTCGCGATCCACGAAAACATCGCCAAACTCTCCGTGGTTGGCGTGGGCATGAAGACCCACTCCGGGGTGGCTGCCACCCTGTTCCAAGCGCTGGCCGACGCCTCAATCAACATCGAGCTGATCAGCACCTCTGAGATCAAAATCTCGGTGGTGATTGACCGCGACAAGGCCGACGAAGCCGCCCGCGTTGCCCACGCCGCCTTCGAGTTGGAGAAGCTGTGATTTTTGGAAAGTAGCGAGTAGTGAGTAGCGGGTAGCGAGTAGATTTGATCCGTAGCTACTCACTACCCGCTACTGTTGCGCTACCCGCTAGTTCCGTCTCCGGCTACTCGCTACTCACTACCCGCTACTCGCTACTGTTTTTGCCATGCTCTTCACCAGCACCCGCGGCCAAACTCCTCCCCTCAGCTTTTCCGATGCCGTCGCCACCGGCCTCGCGCCGGACGGCGGGCTCTACTTGCCCGAGACGCTGCCCCAGTTCAGCGCCGCCGACCTGGCCCGCTTCGAGCCCCTGCCCTACGCCGAACTGTGCTTTGAGTTTTTAAGGCACTTCGCCACCGACATCGAGCCGACGACCCTGCGCGAACTGATCGCGCAGAGTTACACCACCTTTTCGCACCCCGATATCGCGCCGATCGTCCGCCTCGACGAGCGCACCTCGGTGCTGGAGCTTTTCCACGGCCCAACCCTCGCGTTTAAAGACTTCGCCCTGCAACTACTGGGCAACCTCTACGGCCACCAATGCGCGGTGCGCGGGCAGACGATCAACGTGCTCGGCGCCACCTCTGGGGACACCGGTTCGGCCGCGATCCACGGCTTGCTCGGTAAACCCGGCACCGCGATTTTCATTCTTTACCCGGACGGCCGCACCTCGCCGCTCCAAGAGCGCCAGATGGCCTGCACCGGCGCGGACAACGTTTACGCGATCGCCGTCGATGGTTCGTTCGACGACGCCCAGGCCTCCCTCAAGGATATCTTTGCCGACCAGGGTTTCCGCACCCGCCACCGGTTATCGGCGGTGAACTCGATCAACCTGGCCCGCGTCTTGGCCCAGTGCGTTTACTATCTGTACGCCTACCTGCGCTTGCCTGCCGCGACCCGCGCCGAAACCGAATTCGTGGTGCCCACCGGTAATTTCGGCAACGTGCTTGCCGGCTGGATGCTCCAGAAAATGGGCGTACCGATCCACAGTTTTAAGGTCGCCACCAACCAGAACGACATCCTTTACCGCCTGTTCACCACTGGCGATTATCGCGTCTCGGCCGTCGCCCCCAGCCTGGCGCCGTCGATGGACATTCAGGTTTCCAGCAACTTTGAACGCTTCCTTTTCCTGAGTCTGGACCGCGATGCCGCCAAGGTGCGTGAGGTCATGCAGACCTTTAAGACCACCGGCGGGTACAAGTTCGAGAACTTCAACCGCGACACGTTTAGCGCCTCGCGTTGCACCGATGCGCAGATCCCTGGGATCATCCAGTCGGTGTACCAGCGCTACGGTTACGTGGTTGATCCGCACACCGCCTGCGGTTTCGCCGATTTGTCGAAAGACCGCCCGAGCTTGGTGCTGGCGACGGCCAGCCCGGCCAAGTTCCCCGACACGATCATTTCCGCGATCGGGGTGGAGCCGAAAGACCCGAGCCTAGAGGCGTTAAAACAGCGCCCGTTGAAGAAGCACCTGCTCAAAGCCGACCCGGCCTCGATCCGCGCCTTCATCGACGCCCACGCGGTGTGATTGGGCAAACCCCGCTTGCCAGCTGCGGAAGGAGCGGCAAGCCTCGGCCTTTCCCATGAGTTCCGCCGTTAAAATCTACGACACCACCCTGCGCGATGGCACGCAGGGCGAAGGCATCAGCTTCTCGGTCACCGACAAACTGCTGATTACGGAAAAACTCGACCAGTTCGGCGTGGACTACATCGAGGGCGGTTTCCCCGGCTCCAATCCCCGCGACATCACTTATTTCCAGGAGGTGCGTTCGCTCAAACTCAAGCACGCCCGCCTGGCTGCGTTCGGCTCCACCCGCCGCGCCGGCATCAAGGCCTCCGAGGACGCCCAGCTGAAAACGCTGCTCGATAGTGGCATGCCGGTCATGACCATCGTCGGCAAAACCTGGACCCTGCACGTCACCGAGATCATCCGTACCACCCTGGAGGAAAACTTGGCGATGATTGAGGACTCCGTGCGTTACCTGACTGCGCAGGGCCGCGAGGTCATCTACGACGCCGAGCACTTTTTCGACGGCTACCGCGCCAACCCCGATTACGCGCTGCAAACCCTGGCGGCGGCGATCCGCGGCGGGGCGAGCAACCTGTCGTTGTGCGACACCAACGGCGGCTCGCTGGTGGATGACTTTAAAACCATCGTCGGCCGGGTGGTCAGCGAGTTCGGTGGCGACAAAGTCGGGGTGCATTGCCACAACGACAGCGGCCTAGGCGCGGCGCTGACGCTGGCTGGCATCGGCGCAGGGGCCACCTTGGTGCAGGGCACGGCCAACGGCTACGGCGAGCGCACCGGCAACGCCAATTTGTTCACCGTGCTGCCTAGCCTGTTTCTCAAGATGGACCGCACCGCGCGCTGCGCCGCCAACTTGGATCAGTTGCGCGAGCTTTCGCTGTATTTTGACGAGCTGGCCAACCTCAAGCCCGACACCAAGTCGCCCTACATCGGCGCCTCGGCCTTCGCGCACAAGGGCGGCCTGCACGCCAACGCCGCGCAGAAGGTAAAATCTTCCTACGAGCACATCGATCCAGCCTTGGTGGGCAACCGCACCCGCGTGCTCGTCTCCGACATGGCCGGCCGCTCCAGTATCGCCATGAAGGCGAAAGAACTCGGTCTGGAACTCGACGAGAAATCTCCGGCGATGAAGACCCTGATCGACGAGCTGAAGGACCTGGAGTTCCGCGGCTACGAATTCGAGGCGGCTGACGCTTCGCTCAAGCTGCTAATCGCCCGCGCGCTCGGACAGGCCAAAACCTTTTTCGAAGTCGAAGGCTACCGCGTGAGCGTGGAGCGCCGCGGCGCCGAATCGATCTCCGAGGCCACGGTGAAACTTAAACTCAACGGGCAATCGCTACATACCGTCGCGGAATGCTCCGGCCCGGTGGGTGCGCTCGACAAGGCGTTGCGCCTGGGGCTTGAAGGGTTTTATCCGCAGATCAAGCTGCTGGAGTTGCGCGACTACAAGGTGCGCATCCTCGACAGCCGCGCCGGGTCGAACGCCCGCACGCGCGTCTTTATCGAAAGCGGCGATGGCAAAAGCATCTGGGGCACCGTCGGTGTGAGCGACAACGTGATCGACGCCTCGTGGCAGGCCCTGATCGACGCGGTCAACTACCAGTTGCTGCAAGGCTGAAGGCCGCCGGGTCGCAACGACTCCGTCGTGCCGCTACGCATTGGCGAACTCCGGACGTAGCGGGAGCGCGGAGCGATTACGATCCGAGTTCGGCGGGGCTTTAAGGACGCCGAGGGGAAGGCCGCCAACCCGGCCGTCAATTAACTGAAAGTGAGCGGGGCGGACACGCAGAAATCCGGACTAGGGAGGTGATTGCCTCATTTGAAGGCAGTGGGGATTTTCTGACTTACCCCCTCTGGAGAGGCGGGGAAAATGGTCGGGCTGGTGAGATTCGAACTCACGACCTCTTGCACCCCATGCAAGCGCGCTACCAGGCTACGCTACAACCCGAACTAAGGAAGGGAGAGCAAGCCCGACGCGTGCGCCGGAAGCAAGCGGTTTTTTCAAGCAATTCAACGTGCTGGCGCAGCAGCGTTTTTTGTACCACGAAGTGTTTTCACTGGAGCCCCAAACCGTTCCCCCAAAAAAAACCAACGCACAAAAACGAAGGCACCGATCCATTTACCCGCGAAGGCTCGCAACGTTGCGCGAACAACAACGCTAGCGCGGGTTAATCAATTGGATTTATCCACTGCGCGTTTATTCGGATCGTCTTCACGGTTAAAAATCGGGAGTGTTACTCCATAGTTACCTATCCACTGGAACGGTTGAGGGACGGAGTCAGTTGATTATGCGTCCAACTGGACCGCACTTGATTTCCGCACCCGCCACCACCAATGTTCGCCCATGAACCAGATGATGCTCCTGCGGGAATCCCGCTCAAAGCACACGTTGACGAGCTCCGTCGCCGCTGCGCGGCAGTTGCGCGCTTTCAAGGCGGTTCTACCCATTACCTCGAAGAAGTCGCCCTGTTCCGTGCCTACGCGCTCGAAAAAGCGCTGATCCTCGCACAACCGCCCGACGAGCTGGCGCTACCGCCCAGCGACGAGGGCAACGAGCACCAAGTCTGGTTTCAGCCGGACCAGGCATCCTTCCTCAAGGTTACGTGGCCTGATTTTTACGGGCTGCGGGTGCTATACCAACCGGACGAAGACGAGCGGGCTTCACCCATCGGCTATTTAGAACGCTGGCAGCTGCACAATGAACTTTTTGGCGACAGCGTCACCTTCCTCGGCGCGCTGGAGGAGGACGGAAGGTTGCGCATGGTCATTCAGCAACCGGCTATCGAGGGGATGCCCGCCACGTTAGAGCAGATCAACGGGTTTTTCACCGACAACGGCTGGCAGCGGTTTGCGGTGAACGACGACATTGCCTACTTCGACCGCGAACGGCAGGTGGTCATTTCGGACACGCACCGGGGTAATTTGATTCTGATGGATGACGGTCTGCTCGCCCCCATCGATCTACGCGTGCAACCCGTTTACGGGGCTTTGCTGGATTATGTAATGAACGCCTGCGGGGCCTGATTCGCTCTGCACCAGCAACAGAAGATATCCGCCCGACTGATCCTGCCCGCGCAACGAACAGGGCGTCGTTAACATGAAGTGCATGGGGTTAGCGGGTAATCACTCGGTAAACGCACGGGAAAAACAATGCGCATAACACTGAAGGCGTTGTAAGTAGCGTTAACAGTTGGCCTGTTTGGGCCACCAATCACTCTCGCTTTAACCGCCCATAAAGCCACTTGGAAAAGTGGTGCCCGGAGTCGGACTCGAACCGACAAGCCTTTAGAGGGCGGCAGATTTTGAGTCTGCTGCGTATACCAATTTCGCCATCCGGGCAGGACGTGAACGAGCCATCAACGTAGGAACACCCTCAGACTTGTAAATGGAAAACTCCAACGTTCCACTCGCGCCCATGTCCGACTTCCGCGTCTTCGCCCCTGCGCCCGTCCACGGCCTCATCGTTTTGCCCGCGGGTGAGTCGCATCATTTGGTCACCGTCAACCGCGCCCGCCCCGGAGACACGGTCATCGCGTTCGACGGTCACGGCACCGAGTGGACCTGCGAACTCACCGAGGCACGCAAGGCCGGCGTCGGCCTGCGCGTGACCGCCACCCACACCCGCGCCCCCCTGCCCTGCGCCATCACCCTCGCCCAAGCGCTGCCCAAGGGCGGTGTCATGGACGACATCATCCGCCACGCCACCGAACTGGGCGCGGCGCGCATCGTGCCGTTATCCACTGAACGCACCCAGGTCCACCTCGACGGCGACCGCTCCGACAAGAAGATCGAAAAATGGCGGGTCGGCGCCCTCGAGGCCGCCAAACAATGCGGCAACCCGTTTTTGCCGGAGATCACCGCGGTGCGCACCCTCGCAGAATTCCTCGCCGGTGTCCTCGACGCGGATACGGCGGACAAGGCGACGGCGAAAACGGTGCTCAAACTGGTGGCGAGCCTGCACCCCGGCGCGCAGCCATTGAAGGCGGCGCTCACGCAGTTCAAGACAACCCACGGGACCGCGCCAACCGCAGCGATCTGGATGGTGGGGCCCGAGGGGGATTTTTCGCCCGCCGAGATGCAGGCGGCGGTGACGGCCGGTTTTATCCCGGTGACCCTCGGCCCCCTGGTGCTGCGCTGCGACACGGCGGCGACGGCAGCGCTGGCCGTGCTCGCTTACGAAACCCTGGCGCCAGTCTGAAACCGGACCGCTTCGCGCCGCAGGGCCGCGACGCCGGGCGAGCCGGGGATCACTTTACCCCGGACTTGCGCGGGGACTCGCCCCGCGCCCGCAAGGCGGCAGCCAACGCCTTCAGGTCGAGCTGGGCACCGGGCTTCACGCCGTTGAACTCGAACCAACCCTGCTTCATTTCCAGCGCATAGACCAACGCCTCGTGGCGTGACACCACCGGGGTTTCATCGAAGGGATACAGCGGGTAAACTTCTCGGAGAATACCATCGGCGGTAAAGAAACCGATATCGAGTGCGGTAGGCGTGTTGCGCATCCAAAAACTCATCCGTTGCGGCTTCGAGTAAACAAACAGCATACCCTCGTCGGACTTCAAATCGGTGCGTCCCATCAGGCCGTGTTCCATCTCGGCCGGTTTGACCGCGAGCTGCATGCGCACGGCTTTGCCGCCCACGGCCACGATATAAAACCCCCGACTCGCCGTGGCGGTGGCCGGTGACGAAGCAACCTCACTTTGGCCACAGCCCGTCGAGAAGAACAGGGCCGCGAGCAATGTCAGCCCACGGAGGAGCGCAGAAACCTGATTTGCGTTTTTCACAGAGCACGTGACTGATCAGTCTTAACTTTAAACACAACCTCATCGTGGCCCGCCTCACCCCCGCCAAGCTCCTTTACGCCGACACCGCCCGCAGCGCCGACATGCTTTATTTCGGCCAATTCAGCGTGCCGGATCCCTTCATCGCCCTCGGCATCGGTGGCAAAAAAATCGCCGTCCTCAACGCGCTCGAATTCGGGCGCGCCAAAAAATCCTCGGGCTTCGACACCGTGCTCGCGCTGGAGCCTTGGCTGGAAAAAGCCCGCGCCCGCCATCCCGGCGTCAAAGTCGGCGCCGCCGAGGTCATCGCCCTGCTCGCCCGCCACTACAAAACGCGAGCTTTCGAGGTGGCCAGCGACTTCCCGCTCGGCCTCGCCGACCGCCTGCGCGAACTCGGTCTAAAACTCACCGTCGTTCCCGCGCTTTTTCCAGAACGGGAGATCAAATCCGCCGCCGCAATCACCGCCCTGCGCGAGGGCAACCGCTGCAGCGCACTCGGCATCGGCGCGGCCGAACACCTCCTGCGCAAGAGCAAGATCAAGGCCGGCCAGCTCGTCCTCGACGGTCGCCCGCTCACCTCAGAGCGCCTTAAAACCGCGATTGAGATCGCCTGCTTGGAGGCCGGCGCACTCTCGATCGACACGATCGCCGCCGGTGGCGACCAGGCCTGCGACCCGCACGAACGCGGGCACGGTCCGCTGCGCGCCAACGAACTGATCATCGTGGACGTTTTCCCCCGCGTATCCGCTTCCGGCTACCACGGGGACATGACGCGCACCTTCCTCAAGGGCCGGGCCAGCGAGGCGCAGCAGCACCTCGTCGCCGCGGTGCGCACCGCCCAACTTGCCGCCCTCGAAGTCGTCCGGGCCGGGGTCAACGGTCGCCATGTCCACCAGCAGTGCCTCAACACCTTTGAGCGCCACGGGTTCGAAACCAAACGCACACCCGCCGGCTCGGTTGGGTTTTTCCACGGCACCGGCCACGGGCTGGGCTTGGAGGTCCACGAGGCCCCGCGGATGTCCTCGGTCGATTATGTGCTCAAAAAGGGTTCCGTGGTGACGGTCGAACCGGGGCTCTATTACCCGGGGCTGGGCGGCTGCCGGATCGAGGACGTGGTGCAGGTCACCGCCACCAAGCCGAAGCTACTCTCGGAGTTCCACTACGAGTGGGAAATCCGCTGAGGGGTTGCCCAC
>CAMBUJ010000056.1 GCA_945871005.1 Opitutus sp. GAS368
AACTCCAAAATCCAAGCACTCAAAGCGGATGCCCGGGGCTTCCGTAAGTTTGAAAACTATCGCACCCGTATCCTCTTCTTCTGCGGCAGACTCGATCTTGCTCCTCAGCTGCCTTCAGCCGCTACCCACAGCATTCCGTGAAGAACCCTCGAAACCCAATTCGGCAAACCCAAGGTCTGGGCCGCGCGCGCGGGCCGTTCGACCTCCAAGTCGGTGTTCGCTTTTGGAAGGGACGTCCAAAAGGAGAAATACGGCGTCCGTCTCCGGGCTCGGCAGGCAGTGCCAATTTTCAACTCGCTTCTTTCGCAGGTTGCTCCCGCGGTTAAAGTCCCTTCGGTACTCGGAGAAATGGTATCCACAGACCTCCTGGGGGTGAAACGTTCCGAAGCTCTGACGTGGTCAGCGTACCAGGATGACTATCTCGGCTCTATGAATGCCGGTTCTTTTAGGTATCACAGTTCAAACAACTGGGTGAACACAGGATTTAACTACAGGCTTAATTTCGGTGAGACTTGGCCCTCACCCCCGCGGTACGGATTTTCTGTTAAGATAAAGACGCAAGCGGATGTGGCGGGACGGTTCGAGTACAACCAATTGTGGTTTAAGCCTCGGCCCTATGTTTCCCGAGGTGGAGTCGGGGATTTCGAGGGTTACACCCGAGATGTTACTGGAGGTGCTAGCCTGGGTGTACGTGTGAACACTCAATATATTCTCTCCTGGGGTGCGGACTGGCAACTAGGGGAGGGATTCTATGGTCTTGGCGCGGAGGCTATAGTACCGATTGGGATTTGGCCCGCCGTCAGTGCGCGGATGTTTTCTAAAAACACAGATGGTTATTTAGACGAATTCGGGATTCAATATGGTATGTCGGTTTATGTAGAAGCTCAAGGAACGGTTTGGGTTGGCAAGACCGAGCACCAAATCTTTGGTGATCAGCACATCGCAATTCCGGAGAGCCATAAGTTGGTGTACGGCGCGAAGGCGGCGATCGTGTTCCAGGGGACCGTAGGCGCTGCAACTATAGGATACAAGTGGTTTGATAACGACTGGTACAATGACAAATGGAACAATGGGATGTCTACCATATTACAAGTTGGCCCCGTTTCAGCCGAAGGGAAGTTTACCGCTCGGGGTGAGATGAGGTTTTGGAACTGGACTTGGCAGGAAGGATACCAAATCTGGGCGGGACATGCATCGACCGCCGGATATACCCCAATTATCACCAATCAATATGATGGGCATTTTGACCGCCTCCTGTGAGTGCCTTGTGAAGTAGATTTTTCCAGCCGCCTCGGGGTGTTTTCCCGCGGCGGCTACCCTTTTGATCAATGAAAAAATATTTTCTTATTGGAGCTTTCCTGTGCGGGTTGGTTTCAGGATTGGGTATCGGAGGCGTTTGGAATCGCTCGGTCGCTTCCCCCAAGACTGCGGCATCCGGCCAGCCCGCCTCAAAACCGGATGCGGCCCAGGCTAAGCCCCCCTCCTATGAAGTGATCGGCGGACCAAAGGCGGAGGAATTTCTGCCCGCCGAAGCATACAAATCATTTATTATTTCCGAGACGGGCGGTCCACGTTCCTTCGAGGAATTCAAGGCGCTTTTGGCAAAATCCAAGATGGTCAATCCCGATGCGGCCTCGTTTGAGAGGGAGGCCGTCATATTGTATGCGGCCACCTTGGTAAGGGCCTTTGGGGTCAAGGCGATTGACGAAATCGGTAAGTCTTCTGTCCTGGCCGAGTTCGGTCCTGCGGCGCCGGCCATTTTTGAGGTGATGTACGATTTGCACGGCCGGGATGCGGCCCTCCAGCTGATCGAATCCTACAGCAACAATCGAATCCGGACGATGCTTTACGGCATGATGGCCACGAAAATGGTCGAGAAAAGCTATGTCGAGGCCCTTCAAATGGCCCAACAGCACGCACCGATGATGCTCAAGGATCCGTCCTTTGTCACCCAGCTGGTTCGGTCGGCCGGAAAAAGCCGTGACCAAAAGGCGCTGCTTGAATTCGTGAACGCCTTCGAATCGCCTCAGACGCGTCTGCTTGCCGCCCAATCGGCAGGTGAGCTGCTCTGGTCGCCTGACGCATCCAAAAATGATCAGATGCTTGCGCAGCTCATCAGCATCGGCGATGGTCCCCTGCGGCGAGCCCTTCTCAACTCCTATCTCTCCAAGGCGGTCACGCTCAAGCCGGACATGCTGCTCAATCCGGTATTAGTAGGGGAGCGGGTGGATGAGCAGCATTTTTATACGGCCGGAAAGTTCATGAGCGAGAAGGGGTGGTATGCGGCGCTTGAATTCGGAGTGAAGATTCCCGGCGACGAGGGCCGACAGCGATTCATGATGGGGCTCGTCGAGGAGACAGTAGCAACTGGTGACAACACCGTGCTTCAGAAAGGCATCGATGCCTACAAGCTAGGAATTGACGACGGACAGATGCTTTCCCGAGCGGTCAGCGGTGTAGCACGGCTATCTCCGAAAGAAGCGGTGGCATTTCTTTCCCGGAAGGACCTGCCCGGAGACTTGAGAGAGACCCTTTCCACGGAGTGCATTAACGACATTGCTACGGCGGATCTCGATCAGGCCAAAGCATTGATGAGTATGAACTCATTTAGTGGCGCGACGCGAGATCGTATGTATTCCGAAATGGCCATACATCTTGCGCGCGACAATCCTGAGGCCGCCTTCAATGAGGTTGTCACCGAGATTAGCGATCCGATGTATAGCTCGATTGCCACCAAAGAGGTGGTGCAGGAGTATTTTCGTTCGGACAGTTACCGCTGTCTGGACTGGCTACGAAAATCTCCCGCCGGCAAGCTGCGCGACGATCTGACCTCGGTCGTGGCCAACGAAATGATCAAGACCGATACGCTCGGAGCGCTCGATATTGCTACAAATATCACTGATGCGAAAAATCGCGTTATAACATTGGCAACGCTTTATGGCAACGCACGCTACATTCAGCCTTCGCTGGCAGACAGCTGGGCCCAAAAAAACCCAGCTTGGATCAAAGCGATTTCAGACCTTGAAAGGTCTGCGCCTCCCACTCCTTGATTATGCGAACCTTTATTCACAGCTTTTTGGTCGGGGCGCTCTGCCTCTTGACTGCGGATCTCTCACGGGGCACCGAGCCAATTCTCATTGATCTTGGCATTCTGGAGTCCGTTGAATCGGCGAAGGATCCCGTTTTTTCCGAGGAGCTTCTGGCTTTCATCAAGCGCCTTCCGCCGGTTGAGCAAATCATGGCCAAGGGGGATTCCGACATTGTTGAAGAGGTGCGCTTGGCCAAGGCGAGCCTCGCTGCGTTGCTCCAGCCGGGACGGAATCTTTCGGCTGGCGACGGGGCTCCAATTGCGGAGTCCACCGGTATAATCCTTATGTTGTCCCAGTCTGATGGCCAAGCCAAGGTGAGGGGTGCCTTGTCTTGTGTCTGCATTGACAAAGAGAAGGGGCTTTTTTTGACCGCCCTGCACCCCTTCCAACAGGCCGACTTGGGCGATTGCGCGGTGATTTTGGGCCACGACGGGAGCGTTTCGGGCGTAGCCCGCGCACTGTTCCGGAAAACCGAAGCGGATATCGTGCTCATCACTTCGCGGTCTGCGTTTCCCAATCAGGTCCGGGGTTTGGCCCCGCCCCCCAAACTAGGTCAACCACTCTGGGTCAGCGGCTCTTGTCCCGGGGCGGCTTTTTTGCAGCTCGGCGCCAGCGCGGCCCGGGTGAATATCCCCGATTGGAAAATGCTGGGTCGGCTGCGGGCGAAAAGGTTCGATGTGGACCGAGGGTTTCCGAACGGGCTCAGTGGCGGCGGCGTGTTCAACGCCTCAGGCGAATTGACGGGAATCGCTACAAGCAACATCTCAGTAAGCAGCCACGGCGAAGGGGGTGCGGCACTCCAAATGGGGAGGTCGGTGGAAGTGCTTCCTTTGGTCGAAGATCTGTAAGCGTATGGCCGGAGCCCAACTCCAGCTGAACGGGGAGGCGGATTAAGGCGAAAGCGCGGCGGGAGGAGTGGCTCCCAGCCTTTGAGCAAAGCGGGCTGACGCAGGCGGTAGACATCAGAAACGGGGCCGGGGCGTTACGTGGATACAAGCATGGCTGAGGTTCACGGTTTCCCGGTTTTTATCTTCTATATGTTCATTTAACGGCCTGCCCCCTGCGATGGCGGGGGGAACGTCAGTTTTTCTTGTACATAATTCGGATCATTTTTTGGGTTTGGATTTAACGAACCATCCCGCCCAGTTTTCTGGGGCCAACTTAGAGACGCAGTTGGGATTGGCCGCTTTCCACAGCCGCCAGACGACGCAAGGCGACTTGATTCGACTCATCCGCTACATTCCTGCGACGCCTCGCCGTGAATGGCCAATTCAAAGCGGTCCAGCAGTTCGGCGCGCAAGTCTTGAGGTAACAGCCGGGCTTCCGACACGAGTTGGTCAACGGCCATGCTCATGCCTACAACGCTGCTGGTTTCGTACCGCTTAGAGTCCTCAGTCGGTTTCGCAGCCACGCGCGGATGACAGCGGGCGAGGGGGGCTTCCCGCATCTGGGTAATCGACACCGCCGTGTAAAGCTGGGTCGTGGTAATGCCGAGAGGGGGGCAGGCCGCTGTTTGTTTATTTTGTTGTTCGTAAAGTCCAGATATCCCGAGGCGAAAAGGTGTAAGCCTCTGAATGGTTGTTTGCCGGAACAAGGGGTGGCGTTGGCGCAGCGTTGAAGGTGGATGCGGCAATTGCTCAGCCGAGGTGAATCTCCGTATGCAGGCGGAGGTAATGCTCAAGGGCGGCAATCAGGCGGGCAACGTCGGCCGGGGCGGCGGTTTGGCCGGCAAGGGGCTGGTTGATCAATTCGATGGCCAGGGGGCGGTCGGCGTCGGGGAGTGCGGGAAACCAGTGTTGTTTCAAGGGGTGGCCTTCGTCGCGGGCGAAACAATACAGGCTTTTGAGGTAAACGATGTCGGGGCGGTCCGACGCGGCGAATGAGGCGAAAACGGTGCGCAGTAAATTATAGATGGCCGGGTGGCTGTCGTCGGGGCCGGGGTTGCGGGTGACCAGCGTGGCCAAGGCTGAGGCGTGCACGAGTGACTCATAGCGGCGGCCGATTCCGGCGTGGCGGGTGAGCAAACGGGCTTCTTTTACGAACCAAGCGTCCCCCGATGGGCTGCCTTCGAGCTGGAGCGTGACCTCGTCAAAGAGGTCGAGCGCGAGGTGGCCGGTGGTGTTTTTTTGGGGGATACGCTGGAGGATGCGCAGCAGGCCGTGGACGGGTGTGAAGACGGAAAAAGCCCGAAAGGCGTCGGTCGGCGGCCAGGGGCGCAGCACGTAGGCGTCGGTGGTGAGGGATGGGCCGGCCACGGCGGTTTTAAATCGTTCTGGTTTTCCTACTCCTTCTCTTCTGCGTTTCCGTTCACGCCTTTTTTCGGCGCGCGGCGGCCGGATACGGATCGGGCAGGAGAACGAGTAGGAGTAAGAGAACGATTCGGCTGGGGCTTGAGGGAGAAACCCGGCACGGCTTCGGCGGCGTGGAGTAGTTTCATCGCACGGGCTTCGGCGGCGCGCATGAGGCGTTTTTTGGCGGGCTGGAGGTCGTCGTAGCCAGCGAGGTGCAGCCAGCCGTGTACCACGTAGAGGGTCAGTTCCTCGCTGAAATCGCGGGAGTTTTCCTTCGCGTAGGAGGAGGCGGTGTCGGCGGAAACGCAGATCTCGCCGGCGACACCGAACTCGGGTTGGCCCTCGAAGGTGATGACGTCGGTGGTGGTCGGGTCGTCGAGGAAGTCGGCGTGGAGCTGGGCCAGTTTGGCGTCGCTCATGAAGGCGAGGGAGAGTTCGCCGGCAGGGCAGCCGCCACGGAATTTGTCGGCGTGGGCGTCGAGGGTGGCGATGACGCGGACGATGGCCTTTTTGTCGATGCGCAGGCGCGGGTGTGAGTTGAGGATGTCGAGGGGACGAGGCATGTGGCGGAGGACGGGACGAGTTACGGAAGGCGTGGCGATTGACGGAGGCTGGGGGCGCGGTCGAGTCGAAGTAACTGAGCGTGGTTACTTGGTTCGCTGGAGCTCGCCAGGTTCCTCGGCAGCCGGGTAGGACACGCGGCCGTGAAGCATGTTGAGCAGGGTGAAGGTGAAGCTGGTCTTGATCCGGGAGAGTTCGTCGAAGGTGATCGGGGCTTCGTCGAGTTGGCCGTCCTCCATGCGCTGGTGGAAAATCTGGTCGATGATCTCCCCCAGGTGCTGAGGGGTGACTTTGCGCAGCGAGCGTGAAGCGGCCTCGACGCCGTCGGCGAGGTGGATGATCGCGCTTTCCTTGAACCGTGGGCGCGGTCCGTCGTAGCGGTAGGTGGTTTCACAGACGGGGACCGCGTCGAGCCCCGGCGCGGTGGAGGTGAAAGGGTCGCGGGATGCGTTGGCTGCGGTTTGAGCGGTGATACCCGATTGGCGCGTGTGGCTCATCGCACGGTGGTAAAAATAGCGAATCAGGCTGGTACCGTGGTGCTGCGAAATCACGTCGATGACGGCGCGGGGCAGCTTGTGTTTGATCGCGAGATCCACGCCGTCCTTGACGTGGCTTTTGATGATCAAGGCGGACAGTGACGGATTGCTGGAGTCGTGCGGGTTAACACCGTCGCGCTGGTTTTCCGTGAAGTACTCGGGTTTTTCGGTTTTGCCGATGTCGTGGTAAAGCGCGCAGACGCGGGCAAGCAGGGGGTTGGCGCCGATCTCGGCGGCGGCATTTTCGGCCAGCTGGGCGACGACCAACGAGTGGTGGTAAGTGCCGGGGGTTTCCAACTGCATCAAACGCAGGAGCGGGTGGTTGTAATCGGTGAGTTCGAGCAGGGTGATGTCGGTGGTGCGTTTGAACAGCCCTTCGAGCACGGGTAACAGCCCGACGACAACTACGCCGGTGACCAGTCCGGTGCCCAGTCCAGCGAGCATGTGTTTGCCAATGGTGAGGGGATCGATGCGGTCGATTAAGCCGATGAGCAGGGCGAAAACCGCCACGGTCAGGCCGGCGAAAAAGGAGGCGCGCACCACGTTGCCGCGCTTGCGGGTGTGGCTTCCCCAGAAAATCGCCATCACCGAGGAAAGGAAGGTCAGCACCAGCAGGTCGAGGCGGTTGCCGTAGATCACACTGGTGAAAATCGAGACGAACAAAGCCATGAAGATGGCCGAGCCGGCGTTGATTAACAGGGCCACGATGAGCGGGGCGATGGCCACCGGGGCGAGGTAGGGCAGCAGCGAGGCAGCAGCGGTGTCGTGGACAAAAAACGGCAGGCTGCCGAGCGCGTAGCTGGCGCGCACCAGCGCTAGGTTAAAAATAACCACCAGGGCGAGCAGAGCCAAGCGGCCGTTGCTGCGCAGGGTTTCCGGGTCCTCGATGCGGATGTAAAGGATGCTGGCCGCCAGCATGGCGAGCACGAGGAGTACGCGGCTGAACAGCTGCATGTTTTCCTCGGAGGCGATGTCGCCGTGGGTCAGCAGGTGTTGGCGGTGGGCAGAGAGCATTTCGTATTGCTCGGGGGTCACGCGAATGCCGGGTTCGATCAGTGACTGGCCGCGGGCCACCTCGACGATGACCGGCTTGAGGTCGCGCAGGGCCTTTTCTTGCAGGCGCCGGGTGGCGGCGTGGTCGAAGATCAGGTTGGCGGTGACGCCATTGCGGAAGATCCGGTAGAGCGGAAGGCCGAGGTCGCGACCGCCGACTTCGGCGGCAAGATTGATCCGCAGGGTGTTAAAGGCCTGTTCGACCGAAACGGAGGCGTGGCGGGCGAGCGAGCCGTCGGCGTTGACCACTTGCGAAACGGTGAGCTTTTCGCTGCCCTCGATGGCGAGGGCACGAACATCCTGAATACCCTCCTGGTGGAGATCGCCGAGGATACGCAGGCCGGTTTCGATCAGGGCTGCGCGGGTGGCGCTGGGGCCGGCGGAGAGCAGGACGGCCACGTCCGAGGCGGAGGCTTGGTAAGGCCCGAGCGCATTAAAGGCACTCACGAGGATCGCGAAGTCGTCCTTTCGTTTGGCCGGCAACATCGCGCCGGTCGGGTGGGTGCGCTCAAACTCGTCGAGCGCGGTGGCGAGCTCGCGCATATGTGCCTGAAATTGGCTCAACGACTCGAAATCGAGGCGGTAGACCGGGGGGAGGCGGTCGCGCACCTGTTCGCCGGCCAGGCGGGTTTTTTCAGCGCTGGGGTAACTGAATGGGGCGCTGGCGAGGATGCGGATGTTAGCCACCTGGTTGGGCAGAACTGGTAGGTTGGCGTTGGAAATGCCCACAAAGCTGATCGTGGCGAGGACGGCGGTGGTGGCCGCAAAGATCAGCAGGGTGACGAGCCGGTTGGTTTCCAAAAACTCCACGGTGCCGGAGACCGTAGCGGTCTTGCGGGTACGGGGTTGGTTGCCTTCGAGCAGCTTGGCCAGAAATGAGAGCATCGGGGGTTAGCGGCTGGCGCTGGCTTCATCGCCAGCGGCGATGGGGTTTTTGTAGCGATCATACGCCTCGATGATCTTGAGCACGAGCGGGTGGCGGACCACGTCGGCTCCGCTGAATTGATGGAACGCGATGCCCGGCACCGCTTGAAGGATATGTTGGACTTCGAGCAAGCCGGACTGCTTGGCGCGGGGCAGGTCGATCTGGGTGATGTCGCCGGTGACCACCATGCGCGAGTCGTCGCCGAGGCGGGTGAGGAACATCATCATTTGCTCAGGCGTGGTATTTTGGGCCTCGTCGAGGATGATGAAGGCGTTGGAGAGGGTACGGCCGCGCATGTAGGCGAGCGGGGCAATCTCGATGATGTTTTTCTCGGTCAGGCGGGCGACGTCCTCGGGGTTGAGCATGTCGGCCATCGCGTCGTAAAGCGGGCGCAGGTAGGGGAGAATTTTCTCGTTAAGATCACCGGGCAAAAAACCGAGCGCCTCGCCCGCCTCGACGGCCGGTCGGGTGAGGATGATGCGCTGAACCTCGTTTTTGAGCAGGGCGGAGATGGCGGCGGCCATTGCCAGGTAGGTCTTGCCGGTGCCCGCCGGACCGATGCCGAAGACCAGCGCTTGGGATTGAATGGACTGGAGGTAGAGCTTTTGGCCGAGCGTTTTGGGGATGATGCGCTTGCGGCTGGTTTCAATCACCAGGGGTTTGCCAAAAAGTTCGCGCAACTGGTCAGCCTCACCGCGGGCGATCAATTCCACAAAGCGCAGCAGGTCCGGCGTGCGGATCTGCAGGCCGTGGGTGCGCGCGTCGTTGAGGAAGCCGAACAGAGCCTCGACTTGGGCGATGGCGGTTTCGGGGCCGTCGATCTGCAGCCAGTCATCGCGGCTGACCAGGGTAACGCCGAGGCGTTTTTCAATGCACGCGAGGTTGTCCTCCCGGCCGACGTAGAGCAGGTGGAGGTGGCGGGCGGAGGGGAAGCGGAGGGTTTTGGTCGCCATGCGACGAGGTGAGGTTAGGTGGACAGGCGGGCGGCCTCGGTGGAGAGGCGCTCCCAGGTGGATTCGAGCGCTTGCGGGAGGATGCGCGTCTGGCCCAGCACAGGCATAAAGTTGTTGTCGCCATTCCAGCGCGGCACGAGGTGGCCGTGAAGGTGGGCGATGCTCCCGCCGGAGGCCGCCCCGAGGTTAAAACCGATGTTGAAACCGTCGGGTTTCATCGCCGCGCGCAGAATTTTTTTGCCGAAGGTGATGATCGCAAACAGATCGGCGCTCTCTTCCGAAGTGAGTTCCTCGATGTCGCTGACCTCGCGCATCGGGATGGCGAGCAGGTGCCCCGGATTGTAGGGGAAACGGTTGAGCATGAGGTAAGACAGGGCGCTGCGATGGACAATCAGGGCGCTACGATCATCGCCAAGGGCGGGCAACTCGGTGAACGGCCGTTTGAGTTCAGGCATGCGCGGTGCCTCGATGTATTCCATGCGCCAGTAAGGATGAAGCTGCGACATCGGTTGAAAGATTGCAGGACCAAATAGCCCGCCGTGGCCAAAGTCAAAGCCCGTGCAGGGCTGGTTCGCCGTGAGGGTGTTTGGTGGGTGTCTAGCGTCATTCACCGCTTATCCCTGAACTCACGTTCAAGGCCACCCTTAACGTGGCCCCGGGCGTGAGCGAGGGGTGGTTCCTTTTTTCTGAGGGAATCGTTTTCTCGGGTAACTTCAGTCCCCTTTCGAAAACGAGGCGCCGCCTGCGCCGACCGCGTGCCCCCTTCCTGAGTTTTCAATTGTCGGCGGGCCCGGCGTCGGCGTTGATGCGGGGCTCTCATTAAACTCATGCATAACTTTAAGCCGTCCGTGCGTCGTCGTGTTGTGGTTACCGGTCTGGGTGCGGTCAGCCCGTTGGGGTTGAACGCGGTGGATACTTGGAGCGGCATGGCCGCCGGGCGCTCGGGCATCGGTCCGATCACGCGGTTTAATGCAACCGGCTGCACCGCCCAGATCGCCGGTGAGGTCAAAGGCTTCGAGCCGACCAAGCCCCTCGCGCAGCCGCTCCACCCGCGTGGCGCCGCGGGCGAGGCGCTCGTCTCGGTGTTCACCCCCAAGGACGCCAAAAAATTCGGCCGCTTCACTCATCTCGGCGCCACCGCGGCGGTCGAGGCCTACGCCGATTCCGGTCTGGACGCCCACCGGGCCTCGCTCAACCCCGAGCGCATGGGGGTTAATCTCGGGGTGGGCCTGGGCGGCCTGCCCGAAATCGAGGCGATGCAGGAGACGTTCAACACAGGTGGTTTCCGCAAAATTTCGCCGTTCTTTATTATCCAGATCGCCCCCAACCTGCTCTCCGGCCAGGTGAGCCTCTTGCTCGACTTCCGCGGGCCGAACATGGCGGTCGCCTCGGCCTGCGCCACCAGCGGCCATGCGCTTGGTGAGGCGGCGGCGTCCATCGCCCGCGGCGATGCCGAGGTGATGATCGCCGGCGGCGCGGAATCCACCGTGACGCCGCTGGCGATCGGGGCTTTTGCGCAAATGCGCGCGCTCTCGACCCGCAACGACGCCCCCGAAAAGGCCTCTCGCCCCTACGACAAAGACCGTGACGGCTTCGTGCTGGCGGAAGGCGCCGTGGTCTTCGTGCTCGAAGAGTATGAGCAGGCAGTGAAACGCGGAGCGCGCATCTACGCCGAACTGCGTGGCTACGGTGCCTCGGCCGACGCCTATCATCTCTCCTCCCTCGCTCCCGGCGCGGAAGGCTCGCAGCGCTCGATGCGGGCGTCGTTGGCCTCGGCGGAATTGCCGGCAACGGCGATCGATTACGTCTCCGCCCACGCCACCTCGACGCCGGGCGGCGACGGCGAAGAATCGGCCGCCATCGCCGCGGTCTTTGCCGAAACCAAAGCCACGCTCCATGTCAGTGGGGTCAAATCCATGACCGGTCACCTCCTCGGCGGTGCCGGCGCGATGGGCGCGTTTGCCGCTGTGAAGGCGATTCAGGAGGGCCTGGTGCCCCCGACGATCAATATGGATAACCTCGACCCGGCGATCGCAGCCTTGGGGCTCAACGTCACGCCCAACGTCGCCGTGCGTAAGCCGGTTCGGGCCGCGCTGGCCAACTGCTTCGGCTTCGGCGGCACCAACTGCTCGCTGGTGTTCACCGCGGTGTGAGAAGGAACTCGATCAGCGAGGCACAGGCTAATGCTACTGTGTCGATGAGGTGATTACTGCCGGCCGGAACGGAAAGTTCTGGCCGGCGGTCACCGGCTCGGGCAATGAAAACAACTTAACCGATTATGACGCGCCTTTGGACCCAATGGACCGCCACCGTGCCCGCTGCGTTTTTGTCCGCGCTTTTCCTGTGTGCTGGGTTCATGGGTTTCGTGGCCTGGGACCAGTCCCATTGGTGGAGCACCAAGGAGGATTATGGCTTCGGCTGGTTGGTGCCGGCATTCGTGGCTTTCGTCGTTTATGACCGTTGGCCGCGTATTCTCGCCGCGCTTCAGGCCTGCGCGGCGCCGGCCAGCCCGCGTGCCACCGGCGCGGCGCGCTGGACCCTGGGGTTTTTCACGTACGCCGCGCTGGCCGGGGGCGCCCTTTTGTTTTTGATCGGCGCGCTCTACCGCGCCGGCGCGGGTTCCTCCTATCCCGGAACACTCGCTCTGTCGTTGGGCACGGGCGCCCTCGTCCTGCCACTTTTGTTGCTCAATGCTCCCGAGCCGGGCTCAGTAGCAACCTCCGCCGACTCCGCGCCCGCCCCCGCGAGCGCGTCCACTCCGACCCCGACCGGCGTCGGCTTATGGGCGGATGCCCGGGTGAAATTAGTGGTGATGTTTCTTTTCCCCGCGCTGGTCTGGCTGGTCTCGGCCCCGATGGTTTCGGTGATCGAGAACAACCTCAGCCTGTTCATGCTCAACCGGGTCGCCTCGGTGGTGTTTTTCGTTTTCGACACGCTCGGGCTTTCCATCGAGCAGCAGGGCAACGTGCTCAAACTCCCGACCGGCGATGTGGGCGTGGCCGAGGCCTGCTCGGGCATTCGCTCCTTCACCGCCTGCTTGTTCGCCGGATCATTTCTGTCCGCAGTGTTTTTGGACAAACTCTGGAAAAAGGTCGGTCTGGTGGTTTCCGCCATCGGTTTTGCTTTTTTAACCAATCTGGCGCGCAGCCTTTTTCTCACGGCTTGGGCTTACAATTACAGCCCCAAGGCGATTGAGGGCACGGTGCACGACGTTGCCGGGTACGCGGTGCTTGGGCTGACGGTGGTCGGCTTACTCTGCCTGATGCCGCTGTTTAATCTCACCTTCGTGGCGGGGGGGGAAGACCTGCCCGCCGAACCCGTGGGCAACGCGCCCCAGCCCGGTGAGTCTCCGCCCCCGGGTAATTCGCGCTAAGCTGCGCTCGCTCGGATGATCTGGCTGTACCGTTTTCTCTTTCCGCCGGCGATGCTGCTGGCTGCGCCGTATTACCTGCTACGCATGCGCCGGCGCGGCGGTTATCAGGATAACTTTGCCCAGCGCTTCGGGGCGATTCCGGTATTGCCGGCCAAACGCGCCGGCGTGCGCCGCGTCTGGCTGCAAGCGGTCAGCGTGGGCGAGATGCTCGCGATCGCCCCTCTGCTGGAAGCGCTCAGCGCCGATCCGGCCGTGGAGGTTTACCTGACCACCACCACCAGCACCGGCTACGCGCTGGCCCGGGAGCGTTACTCCGCGTTGACCGTGGCGATCGGCTATTTTCCGCTGGATTGGTGGCTGTTTTCACGGCGGGCCTGGCAACGCATCGTGCCCGATTTGGTTATCCTCACCGAGGGCGAGCGCTGGCCCGAGCATATCCGCCAGGCGGAGACGCGCCGGATTCCGGTTTTGGCGGTGAACGCCCGCCTGTCCGACCGCAGCTTCCGGCGCATGCACAAGCTGCGCGCTTTAACGACCCCGCTGTTTCGCGGAATCACCCAAGTGCTGGCCTGTTCGGAGCATGATGCGGAGCGGTTCCGCGCGATCGGGCTGGCGCCGGGCGGCATCACGGTCACGGGTAACATCAAACTCGACGTCACGATCCCGTTGCTGGGCGATGGCGAAAAAACCGCGCTGCGCCGTGAACTCGGCTTCGGTGACGAGCCGGTGCTGTTGGGCTCCTCGACCTGGCCGGGTGAGGAGGCGGCCTTGCTCGAGGTGTTTAAGGCGCTGCGGGCCGAGGGCCGGGTGGTACGGTTGTTGATCGTGCCACGCCATGCCGAGCGCCGCGCCGAGATCGAGGCGCTGCTGCAGGCGAGCGGCTTCAACTACCATTTTCGCTCGCGCGGGCCGGCGCCTCACGGTGTGCCGGTGGAGGTCGCAGTCGGCGATACTACGGGCGAACTGCGCAAGTTTACCCAACTGGCCGAGCTGGTGTTTGTCGGCAAAAGCCTGCCGCCCCATCACGAGGGGCAAACCCCGGTCGAGGCGGCCGCGCTGGGTAAACCGGTGCTTTTTGGGCCGGAGTTGAGCAATTTCCGGGTGATCGCCCGGGACATGCGCGCGGCTGGGGCGGCCCGCTCGGTGGCCTCGGCCGACGAGCTGCGGGCGTCGGTACTGGCGCTCTGGTCGGATGCGCCGGCGCGGGCCGCGATGGCGCAGGCCGCGCAGGTCTGGCGGGTGGCCAATCAAGGCGCGGTGGGGCGCACGCTGGCGGAGATCCGCACGACCCTCGCCGCGGTTTAAGCGGACGGAGGGGCTGCTGGCGGCAGCACCACCGCGGTCGCGGCAGGCAGACTCCCCTGGCTAGGGCCTGCGTAGAGGCGCAACTGGTGCTGGCGCTGGTCGTAGGTAATGAGTTCGGCGTACCGGCCCCAAGTCAGCAGCGATCGGAACAGCGGGCGGGGCTTTTCGTGGGGCAGGGCTGCCTGGAGTTCGCGCAGCAGCTCCTCCTCGGGGAGGATCTGGTTTTTCTGCACGCGGATGAGCCGCACCAGGAGTTCAAAGATTTTCAGCTTCAGCAGTTGCTCCCGCAAGAGCTGCTTCTGTTCAGCGGTCGACCCCCCGATGGCCTTTTTACCCAATTCGGTGAGGACGACGTCCTGGCCGGGGGTGGTGATGAACGCGAGCAGCTCGGCCGCTTTGATGACGCGCACGACCGCGCCGAATTCACGACCGACGCGCTCGGCTAATTCAAACACATCGCACGGGGCGGCGCCGAGCCGGGCGAGCAGTCCAAGCACTTCGCCCGGCGTGACGTAGGGCAGGCACACCGGGGCGATGCGCCGCCGAGTGCCTTCGATCACCTGAGTGACCACTTTGCCGGCATCAGCGGGTGCGGTGATGGGGTCGGGCAGGTTGGTGTGGGTGAGAATGGCGTGCAGCGTCGCGACCGCCGCGCTGAAGGCCGGGGAGTCGGGCACGCGCGGATAGGGCAGGGTATTGGGGACGATTTGGGCGATCCGGCCGGGTTGGGCGGCGAGCACGACGACCCGGGTGGCCAGAAAAACGGCTTCGGCAATGGTGTGGGTCACCAACACCAGCGTGCGCAGCAGGTGCTCTGGGGCGGTCAGTAGGCGGCTGATTTCGTTGCGTAGCGTTTCGGCGGTAAGTACGTCGAGGGCGCTGAACGGCTCATCCATGCAGAGTACCTCGGGCTGGGCGATCAAGGCGCGGGCGATGCCCACGCGCTGCTTCATGCCGCCGGAGAGTTCGCGCGGATAGGCGTATTCGTAAGCGCCCAGACCCACGGTGGACAGGACGGTTTCCAAGCGGGCCTGTTGCTCGGCCGGCGGCAGGTGTTCGACTGGCAGCAGGATGTTGCCGCGGACGGTCAACCAGGGAAACAGCGCGAAGTTTTGAAACACCATGGCCACGCCCGGCGACACCTCGCTCAAGATTTTGCCCCGGTAGCTGACGGTGCCCTCGGTGGGCTGGACCAGCCCGGAGAGGATGCGGAGCAGGGTGGATTTGCCACAGCCGGAGGGGCCAAGCAGTGCGACCACCTCGTTTTCCTCGATGGTCAGGTTGACGTCGGAGAGTACCAAATCGTGCTCCAGTGAGTTGGAGGTGTACACGTGGCTGACGTGGGCAATGTCGATGAGCGGGGGAGGGGTGTTCATGGCTCAGGTGCCGAAGCGGCAGCGTTCGTTGGCGAGGGACTGGAGTTTTTTCCAGACCGTGCGGTTGATGCCGACCACGATCAGGGCCATGACCAGGGAGGCGGCGGTGAGGACGGGGAAGTTCTTGGCGGCGGTGGCTTCGCTGATCAACGCACCGAGACCGGTCGCCTGATAGAGTTTGCCCTTATCTTGCACGTATTCGGCGACAATGCTCGCGTTCCACGCGCCCCCGGCGGCGGTGACCCAACCGGTGACCAGCCCGGGGGCGATGGCCGGCAGAAGGTAACGGCTCCAGCGCCGCCAGCCGCTCAGGCGGAGTATTTCGGCGCAGCTACGGATGTCGTTGGGGATGGCGGCTGCGGCGGCGGAAACGTTGAACAAAATGTACCACTGAGTGCCGAGCATGATCAGCGGGATTGCGCCCCATTCCAGCGCGGTGGCGCTGAAGTGCAAAAACAGCGCCAGGATCCACGGGTAAATCATCGGCGCGGGGAAGGAGGCGGCAAACTGGATGAAGGGCTGGAGTTTGCTGGAAAGGCGCGGATTCAGCCCGATCCAGACGCCTACGGGCACCGTCCACAGCGTTCCGAGGGTTACGGCCAGGACTACGCGGCCGAAAGAAATGCCCGCGTCGGCGAACACGGTTCGCCATTCCGCTAGCGTGACTTGAGCGAGCAGGCGCGCGAGCTGTACCAGGCCCAGTGCGACCGTGCCGGCGATCAGCACTAGGATCAGGCGGTAAAGCCACAGGCCGAAACGTTTGCTGATTTTGGGGGCAACCGGTTCGGTGTCCGTCGGCGCCCGATGGGGGGCGTGGCGTGGGCTGACCATCCCTGTCCAGAGCCGGCCGAAAAGCAGTCCGATGCCCTGCAGGCTGGCCGAGCGTGCCAGCCACAGGCCGACGCTCGATTTGAGCGGGGACGCGCCGGCGAAATCGTCGAGGTTAAATCGTTTGGACCCCAGCACCAGCGGCAACCAGACGAGCCGGTCAACCGCAAGGATCACCACGCCCATGGCGACCACCCCGAAGACCTGGGCGAGGTGGTCATTGCGCTCATGCGCCACGCTCATGTACGCGCCGATTCCTGGGACGCGGAAGTCCTGGTCGCCGAGCTGAAACGCCTCGGTCACGCTGAGGAAAAACCAGCCGCCTGCCATCGAGACCATGCTGTTGTAGACCAATCCCTGGGCACCGACCGGCAGTTCAACTTTCCAGAAGCGCCGCCACCAGCTGAAGTCGTAGAGGCGGCTCAGTGCGCGAAAGTCGGGTGGCATGCCCCGGAGTGAATCATAATAACTAAAAGTCAGGTTCCAGACCTGGCCGGTGAAGATCATCAGCACGCAGGCCAGCTCCAGGCCGATGTTGCTGTGGGGGAACACGCTCACCAGCCCCATGACCAGCCCGGGCAGGAAGCTGAGCACGGGCAGGCTCTGGAGTACATCGAGTGCCGGTAGGATAAAGCGCTGAGCCCGGGTGTCGTAAAACGCCCACGACGCCACAACCAGGGCGAAGATTAGCGATAAAAAATAGGCGATCCACCCGCGGGCAAACGAGAACAGGGCGTATTTGGGTAGCGACCACGGGGAGAGGTCGATTTCCATGCTGGACCGCAGCG
>CAMBUJ010000057.1 GCA_945871005.1 Opitutus sp. GAS368
GGCGAGCGCCTTTACGGCATCTGGCTGCGGGTGTTCCGCGGCGACCAACTCGTTCAGGAAATCGCCATGCCCGACAGCCTGCGCACCAAAGAAAAATGGTGATTCAGGTGGCCGCCCTCGTTGCGCGGTCGCCTGAATCACCGACCAGAGTGCCCCAGGCTCGCTTAACGGCGGGCCTTTTTTACGGGTGCTTTGTATTCCGCGGTAACGATCGAGGAGAAACCACCTCGGGCCTTGAAATCGGCAATGATCACCAGCGAGCGGGGCTTGAGGGCCTGACCGAGATCGTCACAGATCTTGTTGGTGGCAGCCTCGAAGAAGATGCCTTCGTTACGGTAGGCGTGGAAGTAGAGTTTGAGTGACTTGAGTTCGACGCAGGTTTTATCGGCGACGTAGCGCACCGTGATGCTTGCGAAGTCGGGATGGCCGGTCATCGGGCACACTGAGGTGAACTCGTGGTGGGTGTGAGCGATGGTGAAATCGCGGTGCGGGGCGGGATTGGGAAAGGTTTCGAGAATTTTTGGATCGGCCATGGTGTTAAAAAGTAGTGAGCAGCGAGTAGCGGGTAGCGAGTAGAAATAATTCGGCGTTCGGCGGGTCGAATGCTCGCTACTCCCAACCCGCTACTCCCTCAGGTCGCTGTCTCGGTAAAACGGGCCTCGCGGATGACCGTGACCTTGATCGTGCTGGGGTACTGCAGCTCGGTCTCGATGCGCTGGCGGATTTCCTTGGCGATGGCGTGGGCCTGCTCGTCGGTGACGCTCTGGGGATTGACCACTACGCGCACCTCGCGGCCCGCCTGGATGGCGTAAGCGTGGTGCACGCCCTCGACGGAAACAGCGAGTTTCTCCAGCCGTTCCAAGCGCTGGATGTAGCCGGTCATCGACTCGGCGCGGGCACCAGGACGCACGGCCGAAACGGTGTCGGCGAGAATGACCAGCCCGGCGTAAACTGTCTCGGGTTTGACCTCTTCGTGGTGAGCGGCGATCGCGTTGATCACGATAGGTGTTTCGCCAAAGCGTTTAACAAAACTGGCTCCGACCGCGGCGTGGCTGCCCTCGTAGTCGCCCTCGACCGCTTTGCCAATGTCATGGAGCAGGCCGGCGCGTTTGGCTAGGCTCGGATCGAGCCCGGTCTCGCTGGCCAGCATCGAGCAGAGAAACCCGACCTCTATGGAGTGATCGAGCGCGTTTTGGGTGTAGGAAAACCGGTATTTGAGGCGGCCCAGCAACTTAATGATTTCGGGGTGCAGCCCATTGATACCCAAGCGCTGGACCGCTTCCTCGCCGGATTGCTGCACATTGAGCTCCACGTCCTCTTTGGCGCGGGCATAAAAATCCTCGATCGAGGCCGGGTGAATCCGCCCGTCTTTGACCAGCCCCTCCAGGGTGATGCGGGCGACCTCACGGCGCACAGGGTCGAACGATGAAATCAGCACCATCTGGGGCGACTCGTCGATCAACAGAGTCACTCCGGTGGTGGCCTCGAAGGATTTAATGTTACGTCCCTCGCGCCCGATAATGCGTCCCTTCATCTCCTCGCTGGGCAGCTGAACGATGGTCGCGGTGATATCGTTGTTAGGCTTAGAGGCCAGGCGCTGCATGGCGGTGACCAGGATGCGCTGGGCCTGGGTATTAAGATCCTGCTCGGAACGATCGAGTATCTCGCGCCGCAGGGAGCGCAACTCATCCTGACACTCCAGCTGAACCTCTTCGCGCAGGGCCTGTTTAATATCCTCAGCATCCATCTGGGAGACGCCTTCGAGGCGCTTGCGCACGGACTTGGAGAGAGCGCGAATCGCATCGCGGGCTTGGGTAATCGCCGCGGTTTCGCGGGCCAAGCGCTCACCCTTTTGCTCCAACTGATGGTCAAGCAGGATGAGCGATTCCTCATGTGAGCGGATCTCGCGCAACTTGACCTCACCCTCGATATCGCGGCGATCGAACTCGCGATTAATCTCCGCTCGGCGCAGGGCGACCTCTTCATCCACCTGCTGGCGAATTTCGGTGGCGGCCACGGCGGCCTCGCGTTTGGCGACCTCGAGCAGTTCGGCGGCCCGCGCGGCCGAGCGCCGACGCGAATAGCGAGCCGACCACCAAACGGTGAAGAAGCCCGTGCCGACTCCCACCAGCAGTGCGCCTCCAAGCGCCCACCAAGTCGAAGCGACCACGGCCAAGTTCAGGGATAAAAGTTCAGGACCAGCTAAATTCAAGAAGCACCCGAGCGTGTGAGCCAAAGGTCATAATTCAACACGCAATCTCACCGTTTTCACTGGGAACATCCGGGCAAGACGGATCGCCTGATTTAGCTCACTGCCGAGGCAGAGTAGGGGCAGTTCCGGCAGCCATGGCCGCAACACGTCCCGCGTTTGAGCAAAAACCAGCGAGAATAGACGAAGAAGCCCTGCTCCCGCGTGTAATCGATGTGCTCAATCAAACCGGCTGCCGGCGGTTGCTCCCGGGCCAACTGGAGTGCCTCCGCCACTGGCAATCCGGCCAAGCGCTCCGTCAAAAGCGCTCCAATGGCCTTGGCCAAGCACTGCGGACAGCGACAGTTGCGCGCGAAATCCACCGGCATGATCGCGGGGTAGTCGTTACACCAACACGTGCTGGCCGCACAGCCACACGAAAATGGCGTTCCGCACTCGGAGCAGGACTGAGAGGAAGTCATCGGTGCGACTGGTTCTGAAGCCGCTGACGGGATCATGGCAATGCCGATCCCCGCGCTGGCGCGAGGGGCACCGGCTCGCGATGGCCCTGGGCCCAGGCACGAGTTTACGGAGTAAAACGGCATGCCGCGGGTCGGTTCACACCGCGCCACGAGCCGCCTTGGCGCTCCTACGAGGCGACCTCAGCCGGGATATCGAGCCCCAGACAGCGTTGCACCGCCTCTAATTTGTCCTGAACCGCCGTGATCTCGTAGCCAAGGGTGGTGGCGGTAAACTTGATGGGCGCGAGCAGACGATTATCCGGTGCCGGTCCTGACCACTTGTCGCCGGCGCACACGCGGGCCATCAACCACTTCGCCGCATATAAGATGCAGTTGAGCTGACGATGAGCGACCACGGTGAGAGGGGCATGCTGCCAACGAATCGGCTCGCTCATTTCCGGAGGAAATTCCCAGCCACGGAGCACCGCCGCCCCGGCTTCAGCACTGGTAAAGCCAAGGAGCACGCGTTCACCGTCACTGAAATCATTAGGGAAACCACGGCCAAAAAAGCCCAGGGTGGGCATGTGCCGCTGCACCCATTGGTCGACCGCCACCATGCCGACCCCGTGCAATAAGCCCGAGGTGTAAGCCACGTTACCATCTGCATCGCGCAGCTCAGCCAGGTGCTCGGCGGCCAGACCGCAGACCACGGAGCGGCGCCAAAACTCGTCGGCCTCCAGCGAATAGGATACGAGGGATTGCACCACCACTTGCTCAGCCACCGCATTGGCTACGATTTCAAAAATAGGATTAAACCCGATCCGATTGACCGCCACCGCCACCGAGTGACAGCGCACCCCGCGGGAGACCCCCGTGCAATTGGCCGCATGCATGACCCGGGCGGAAATCCCTGGATCGAGCCGCACCAAATCAATGATCTGCTGGATATCGACATTGATATCGACCAGGTGCCGCTTAAGCAGGGGCAGGACCCGCGTAGCTGAAGGCGGAAAGCGCATCGCCTGGGCGACGGCCTCAGCGGAGATTTTTTCTACAGAATTGGTGGTGGGCGCATTCATGGGCGGGTTTCCCTGCCCTTATCTAACGGCTCATTTACCAAAAACTTTTCCGCAAAAGATGCGGATCGGCCGTTTTTTTTGAACTAGGCACTTGGTATTATCCGCTCTTATTCAGAACCGAAAGGCCGTCCCGGCGGCGGTCGCGCGGCACGGCGTCCGGTGCTTTCCAAGCCTGCGCGCACGGCGCCTTTTCCGTTTAAGTCGGAGCGGGTTCGCGCCGATAGGCTTAATCTAGCCGCAACTTACGGTCCAGCCAGCCCCGCCTTGGGGCCGCACTGGCCCACCGCCCCCGCCCCCATTCCACTCATGCCCCCGACCGATCCCACCACGCTTTTGACCGTTCTGCTGCAAAACGCGGCGGAGGCGATTTACTTTAAAGACAAGGAGAGCCGGTTCCTCTGCGCGAGCCGAACCCTGGTGCGTTACCTGGGCTGCAACTGGGTGGAGCAAGTGATCGGCCGCACCGACGCCGATTTCTTCGGGGAAAAACATGCCCGCAAGGCGCTGGCCGATGAGCAAGAAATCATGCGTACCGGGGCACCTTTGCTCAACTTGGAGGAACGGGAAGACTTTCCCGATGGCAGCGTGCGCTGGGCGCACACCTGCAAATACCCGTTCTACAACTTACGTGGAGAAATCGTCGGCACCTTCGGTGTCTCGCGCGATGTCACCCCGCTGCACGAGGCTCAGGAGCGCCTGCAAAAAACCACCGACTTACTCGCCAAGGCAGGGCGCATCGCCCGCCTGGGCCACTGGCAGGTGGACACCGCGCGCGATCGCGTCTTCTGGTCTGACGTCACCTATGAACTCCACGGTATTGTCCCTGGTACTCCGGTCAGTTACGCGGACAGCCTGGGCTATTACCACCCGGGCGACCAAGCCCGCGTACGCACGGCGTTGGAACTGGCACTGACCCAAGGGGTGTCCTTCGACTTGGAGGCCCGTCTGCAAGGCCCCGATGACCACCACCTGTGGGTGCGGGTCAAATGCGAGGCCCTGCACGACAGCTCCAGCACGACGCGACGGGTCACCGGCATTCTCTTGGATATCGATGCGCTCAAACGCACTGAGGAGCTGCTCAAAGAGCGCAATGAAGCCCTGGCGGAAGCGACCAGCCGTGCCGAAGAATTGACCAAGCAGGCGCAGCAGGCCGCCCGCGCCAAGGCCGAGTTCCTCGCCAACATGAGCCACGAGATCCGCACCCCGCTCAATGCCATCATCGGCATGTCGGAGTTGCTACTGGATACCCCTCTCTCGCTCCAACAGCGCGATTTCGCCGCCACCGTCCGCACCAGTAGCGACGCCCTTCTTGCGCTGCTCAACGACATCCTCGATTACTCCAAAATCGAGTCGGGCCAGTTGGAAATGGAGCACGCCCCATTTCACCTGCGCGACTGCGTGGAGGGCGCCCTCGACATCGCGGCCCGCCCGGCCGGCAAAAAAGGCTTCGACCTGCTCTGCCGCATTTCCCACCAGCTGCCCGACCTGCTCCTGGGCGACCTCACGCGCTTGCGCCAAGTGATGATCAATCTGGTGGGTAACGCGGTGAAATTCACCGAGCGCGGCGAGGTGCTTTTGTCCTGCGAACCGCGGATCAACACCGCCGGGGTACGTTGTCTGCACGTTTCGGTACGCGATACGGGCATCGGCATTCCCGCGGATCGGCGCGACCGCTTGTTCAAATCCTACAGCCAGGTCGAGGCCTCGACCACGCGTAAGTACGGCGGCACTGGGCTAGGCTTGGTGATTTGCCAACGCATCGTCGCGCTGATGGGCGGGCGTATCTGGGTGGACTCGGTCATGGGCCAAGGTTCCGACTTCCAGTTCGAAATCCCCTTGTGTCCAGCCGGCGCTCCGGCGCTTGCCGTCAAACCCATTCCAGAGCTGGCCGGCCGGCGCGTACTCATCGTCGAGGACAACGCCACCCACCGCCAGATCCTCGCCCAGGAAGTCGAACGCTGGGGTATGATCCCGCTGCTGGCCGGCTCAGGCGCAGATGCGCTGGCCCTGCTCGCCCAAGATGCCCCTCCTACCGCTGCACTCATTGACTTGCAACTTCCCGGCATGGACGGACGCGCACTGATCGAGGAATTGCGGCGCGCTTACTCCGCCGCGAACCTACCGATCATCGCCCTGACCTTACTTGGTCCCGGAGGCCAGTCCCCCGATGGACTGGACGTTGCCCGAGTGATCTCAAAGCCAGTAAAACTCGGGGTCCTCCGCGACGCCTTGACCCGCCTGTTTCTGACAGAAGACGCTCCGGTTCTGGAGTCCCCGCGCCAACCCAGCGTGGCCCAGGGCGTGCACGCCCCCTTGAGGATTCTTCTGGCCGAGGACTTGGAGGTTAACCAGCAGGTGGTGACCTTCATGCTGGAGCGCCTCGGCTACACCTGCGATGTGGTGGCAGACGGCCAGGCAGCGGTTTCCGCCGTGGTAGAACGTCCTTACGACGTCGTTTTTATGGATGTGCAGATGCCTCTCATGGACGGCTTGGAGGCGACCACAAAAATCGCCGAACTCATCGCAGTGGAGCGCCGCCCGTGGATTATCGCGATGACGGCGAACGCGCTCAACGGCGACCGGGAGCTGTGTCTGGCGGCCGGCATGAACGACTACCTGAGTAAGCCCGTATCCATGCAGCCGCTAAGCCAAGCATTGGCACAAGCGTGGACGCGGCTGCAGGTGCGGCGAACCGGGCGCACCTGCCAACCGCCCCGGCGGGGGTGAGCCCCGAGGTTGCCGGCTGGGTGCAACGCGCACCTGCCGGCCACCGGCCCGCGACCGGTTAACGCTGCAGTTTTTTGCTCAAGTCCTGCCCAAGGATTACCCACATTTTATTGAGCAGCTCGGGCTTAAGCTGCTCCAAAGCCTGAATACGCGCCTGCGACCATTCATTAAAGCGCAGGCGGCCCTGAGCGGTGACATCGGCTGAGGCCGTGCTCCCGGTGAAAAAACTCATTTCACCCACGAACGCCTGCTGGCCAAGAGTGGCGATGAGCTGCCCGTCCTTTTCGACCCGAGCCGCCCCCTCGAGAATGAGGCAAATCGTTTTCTGGGTCTGCCCGTTACGAGCGAGGTAAGCGCCGTTCTCACAGGTACGCTCCTGCCCCATATTCCAGAGAAACAGAAAATCGCGGCGGGGCAGCGAGGCAAACAGGCTGGCGTAAATCACTTCGAGTTCAGGCGAGAGATGGATCTTCTTTTTCTCCAACAGGAGCAGCACCACCTGAACGACGTTAATCACCACAAAAACGCAGTTCCAGGCAACCATGCTAAAATTCCCAACCAGGAGGGCAAAGGCGAGGAAGCCGGCGCTGACCACGACTAACCCCACCCGCAGCGGCAGCATCTTGCGCAAAAACATGGTCACGACATTGAGCACATAGCTCAAATTGAGCACCATGTCCTGCGGGGGCATGTGAGCCACGAAGTCCGCCAAAGCTGCGCCGATTGAACCAGTCATAGGATGAAGAGAAAACGAGCTCGTCCGACTGCGGTGAAAATCAACGCGTTAATCGGAGTGCCGGTGGGTCGCATCGCGATCGGTTGTACCCGCCGCCGGCTAGGGAGGGTTACGCCGATTATGGAGGCGCCAGCGCTCACTTGCCAACCAGGCCCTCGTCGATGCGGTACTCGTTGAGCTTGTTGCGCAGGGTACGGATAGAAATGCCCAGCAACTCGGCTGCCTTGGTGCGGTTACCCTCGGTCGCCACCAGTGTATCCAGAATAGCCTTTTTCTCGATTTCACCGAGCGAGCGAATGGGTGCTTCCGGAACCAGCGCCGCCTCGGCCGACTCGATGATGACCGGTGTCACGGGCGCCTCTGGGGGAGCGGCGGGTTCGGGGGCCGAGGCAATGAACGGCTCGACCACCGGCGGAGGAACCGACGCCATCTGGGGCGCCGGAGCGGGCGGCGGGTTTTGCACCGCATAATAAGGCGCCGGAACGCTTTCCGGCGCCAAACCAGCGTGGGCTACGGCCCGACCCGGCTCGACACGCGTCAGGGTGGGCAGGCTGAGGGCGGCGGTGGTCACCGGGCGATGGTCCTCGGACAAAATCACCGCCCGCTCGATGGTGTTTTGCAGTTCGCGCACGTTGCCTGGCCAGGGATAGGCGCGCAACGCGGCGGTGGCGTGGTCGCTAAAGCCCGGCAGACGCAACCCATGCTTGCGGGAAAAGCGGCGCAGAAAGTTCTCCGAGAACACGTCGATGTCCTCGGGCCGCTCGCGCAGCGGCGGAACGGCGATCGGGAACACATTGAGCCGGTAATACAGGTCGGAGCGGAACAGCCCTCGCTCCATGAAATGGGTCAGATCGCGGTTGGAGGTGGCGAGGATGCGCACGTTGACCTTGATCGTCTTGGTTCCGCCCACGCGCTCAAACTCGCGCTCTTGCAGGACGCGCAGCAGTTTGGACTGCAGATTGAGGGGCAATTCACTCACCTCGTCGAGCAATAGCGTGCCACGGTTGGCCAGCTCGAAGCGGCCCTCCCGCCGTTCGATGGCTCCGGTGAATGAGCCCTTTTCGTGGCCAAACAACTCGCTCTCAATTAACTGCTCGGAGAGCGCCGCGCAGTTCACCTTGATGTAGGGCTCGGCCCGACGCGGCGAATTGCGGTAAATTTCTTGGGCCACCATCTCTTTGCCGGAGCCATTTTCTCCGGTGATCAGCACGGTGGCATCGGTAGGCGCGACTCGCTCGACCATCTGGCGCACGCGCAGCATCGAGGAACTGCGCCCGAGCATCGGCTCTCCGTCGCCCCCGCTGCGCTCGCTAAAATAGCGGTTAACCTTGATCAACTGGCTGTAGTTGTCGGCTTTGCGCAGGATCATGTCGATCTGCGTGGGCTGAAACGGCTTGATCACGTAGTCAAACGCTCCCGCTCGCATACAACCGACCGCGCTCTCAATGGAGCCGTGGCCAGTCATCATCACCACCAGCGGATGGGTCGGCATGGCCATGACCTGCTCGAGGAAACGCTGCCCATCTCCATCGGGCAGACGTACATCCAGCATCACCAGATCAAAGGTTTCCTTGCCCAGAAGGGCCTCGGCGGCCGCCAGCGTACCGGCGCTTGAAGTCTGAAACCGCCGGCTCTTCAGAATATCCTCCATCGAGCGCCGCACGAGGGGCTCATCATCGATCACCAGAATTTTCTCAAGGGACATAGAAGGGGCAGAATAATATCTGCCAGCCAGGCTACGCGAGAAGCCGTGGATCGGAAAGCGGGAAATTTAGGGTAATTTCACCTTCAGGGCTAAACCTCCGCCATTTATGGCCGATATATCCAGCACCCACCTAACCCTATGCGCCTGTTCTCATTTTTCAAACAAGTGGAGACCACCCTTGCCATGCTCAAACCTGAATGCTCAGCCGGGTGGAAACGCCGGGCCGATTACCAGACCGGTTCCGCCGCCTATTGGCATGATCAGATCGGCCTCGTCCTCAGCCTGCGCAGCTGCGAGCTGGGCGGAGGCCGGTACAGCCTGCAAACTCGCTGGACCGGCCCCAACGGCCTGGCCATTCACGAACACACCTATTTTTGCGGCGCCTCGAGCTTCGACTGGCAAAGCGCCGCCGACTCGGTTGCCGAGGCCATGCCCGATCCGGCCGACCTGCCCGCAGCCATCGTCGAGGACCAGTCTCCTTCCCGTTTTTCCGTTGCCTAACGTTGCAGGCCCCACCCTCCCCCCAACCCACTTTTCCTACACCCGCGTCCCCCTACCCCATGCCTGACATTCAAGAAATTCCAGATGCTGTTTTCCAAGAAACAATCACCCGCGCCGTCCAAGAGGTCTTCAAGACCATGCTCTCCCAGAACGCGACGCATTCGCCCATGACCCCCGAAGAGACCAAGGCCTGCCTCGGTCTCGATTCACCCCACGTTGTCAGCACGGTGGGCTTCATTGGTTCGATCAACGGGCTGATCTACCTCTACATGGATGTGAAATTTGCCACCCAATGTGCCGCCAACATGCTTGGCATGAGTGACGCCGAAATCACCGAGGCCGGGGAAGAAGCAGTCAACGACGCCATCGGCGAACTCACCAACATGACGGTGGGTACATTTAAAAACCAGCTCTCCGACAAGGGCTTCCCTTGTAAACTCACCATCCCCTCGATCATGCGCGGCAGCAATTTCCAGATCGAGTCGATCAGTACGGCCACCCGCCGGACCTACCGGTTTATAATCGCCGGCCAGACCCTGATCGCCGACCTGCTCATGCAACCCCCTTCCGAATAACCCCGCTTACGTCACACACCCATGCGCTATAAAATTCTCTCCGTAGACGATTCCAAAACCGTCCGCATCATCATCAAGAAGGCGTTCAAGCTGTTCGACTGCGACATCCTTGAGGGCGCCAACGGCGTCGAGGGTCTTGCCATCGCGACCAAGGAAACCCCCGACATCATCCTGCTCGACGTCACCATGCCGGTGATGGACGGCGTGGAGATGCTCACCAAGCTCAAGTCCGACCCTGCCCTAAAATCGATTCCCGTCATCATGCTGACGGCTGAAGGAGGCAAGGAGCACGTGCTGAAGATCGCCAAGATCGGCGTGCGCGATTACATCGTGAAGCCATTCAAAGAGGAACTATTGGTGCAAAAAGTCGGCCGTATCATCGACCTCAAGCCGATCACCGACGCCCCAGCCAAGGCGAAGTCGATTTTCGATCCCGCCACTCTGCTCGTCGTCGAGGACAAACCCGCCATCTTCGCGCAAATCAAGGACGGCCTCAAACACACGCCCTGGCAGGTGCACGGGGTGGCCAGCACCGGCGAGGCCATCGATTTCTGCGGCCGTACCGCCGTGGATCTCATCATGATCTCGCTGTCCCTGCCGGACGAATCCGCCTTCACCTTGTTCCGTGTGCTGAGGACCAACCTCAAAACCAAATACACGCCCATATTCGGCTTAGTGGTCAAAACCGATGCCGCCGCCCAACAGATGGCACAGCAGGTCGGCTTCACCGGTATCGCCACCAAGCCCATCGATATCCCTGAACTCGAGTCGAAGATCGCCAAGGCGATGAACCTCGATACCTCCCTGCGGTATTTCAAAACCGAGGGCGACATGCTCATCATGAGCCTGCCGGAAGTGTGTACCCCCACGGTAATCAACGAAGTCACCAACTACCTTAAGAGTAAAGTCGCCGAGGCGGTGGACAGCGGCATGAGCAAAGCCGTTTTCGATCTCCACGAGGTCAAGCGCCTGGACATGCCCCTGATTAAGATGCTTCTGACCGCGATGCAGACCTGCCGGGAGGTCGCCCTGGTCTACTCGCTGGTCGGTAACGCCACCCTCATGGCCGATTGTAAAGGCTACGAGGACACGCGCAACTGGCAGTTCCACGAGAACATCGAGGAAGCCCGCCAGAACTTACAAAAACAAGGGGCCACCGCCTAGAGTTACCACCACGCCCCGAGCAACCGGCCTGTGCCGTGTTGCAGCCCAAAAAAAACGCGCCTCCTCTCGAGGCGCGTTTTTTTGCGGGCTCAGGCCCCGGCCCACCCGCACTACTAGGAAAAGAGACCGGGCAAAATTAAAGTTAAAGTTCGAGCGGTAGCGTGCCGATAATACCCGTGAACCCAAACCAGGATGGAACCGTGAAAACTAACACTGAACCACCCTCCCATGACCGCCCAATTATCGCGTGCATGTGGATTCATCGGAATCCGCACGACCGCCAATCGGATCGGTACTCCCGCAGCCTGTGTTTTAGTTACGATCTTGGCGGCCAACCAGGCCGCCACTCGCTCCAACGCCTCCTTGCCTTATTTGCTTCAGGATGCGCCGCAGGCCCTGCGTTTTGCCCAGACACCAACGACGCTGCCGCCACCCGTGCGGCCGTGGGAATCACTCCCTTTGGCTCCTGCGCCAGAGAGCGAGCCATCCTCGGCCAAAACTCCGGACGACGCCATCGCCCCAACCAGCCCTGCCCAACCCGAGCTTGTGCTCGCTCCGCCGACGCCCAAGCCACCACCCCCACCCGGAGGCATCGAACTCGTGCCGGACGCCTACTCCCCTCGTACCAACATACGGGTCGACGACATCCTGCCCTTTTTCATGCCCCCATCCAATCCGGTCAGCCGAGCCAGTTATGAGTTGAAATGAAGACTCCGCTCTCCCTGTCCGTATTGTTGTTCGCCACCCTGCTTCCCCCGTTGCCCGCCTCAGCGGGATCTGGGGAAGCAGCCCCTGTCGATCCGCACGCCCCGCCGCCGGCTGCAGTGCCGGCGGCGGCGGCAGCCGAGCCCTCTGAAAATGAAGACCGGCAAAGTCTGCTGCGCATCGGCGACGCCAAGTTAGTCTCCGGCGATGCGGCCTCCGCGCTGATTGCCTACCGGCAAGTGGCCACCACCGCGATCAATGACCAGGAAGAAGTTCGCGCCCTGCTCGGCCTGGCGCGCGCTCATCGTTTGGCCGGCGACGGCGTGAAGGCCTCCGCCACCTACGAAAACCTGCTCAAGAACCATCCCGACTGCCCCGAACTGCCCACCATACTGCTCGAACTCGGCCGCACCCTGCGCGACCTCGGCAGTCCCAAACTCGCCCTCGCCCGCTTTTACTCCGTAATCAACTCGACCCTTAAACTGCCCGAGGCGGAATCCGAGCGCTACCGCCGCATCGTGCGCACGGCCCAATTTGAAATCGCCGAAACCCACCTGGCGATGGGCAACTACCCGGAAGCCGTTCGCTTTTTTAACCGGCTTGATCTGCTCGATCTGGCCCCGGCCGACCGCGCCCGCGCCCGCTTCAAAGCCGCCCAATCACGCATCTTCGCCGGCGATAAAACCGGTGCGGTCACCGCCCTTACCGTCTATATTGGCCAAGACCCCAATGACCCCAACGGCCCCGAGGCCCGCTTCCTACTCGCCCAACTGCTCGGCGAACTGGGCCGGCGGGATGAATCCCTGCGAGTCACCCTTGACCTGCTCAACAATGTGCGGGCCCGCACCGACAAAACCGGCACCTGGCAGACTTGGCAGCGCCGCACCGGAAACCAACTCGCCAACCAGTTTTATCAACAAGGCGATTTCGCCTCCGCCCTGCTGGTGTACCGCTCGCTCGACACCCTCGATCCCGCCCCCGCTTGGCGCGTTCCCGTGCTCTACCAACTCGGGCTCTGCCTGGAGCGCCTGGAGCAACCCGCCGCCGCCATCGAAGCTTACACCCAAATTCAAAAAATGGCCGGCGCTAACCCGCCCGCGAATTTGACCGATATCGTACGTATGGCGGCCTGGCGCAGCACCCAGATTGCCTGGACCCTCTCCACACGAAATCAAATCCGCGATCTCGGCCCCGTTCCGCCCGCGGACGCCCCCCCCCCAAAACCATGAGCCTTGTCGAGACCCTGACCCAGCACCTCTCTCTCTGCGACGAACTCCATCAGCTTTGCCTGGAGGAAAACCGGATCCTTAAACAACAAAAGCACGCTCCGGACGCCGAGTGGCGTGAGCGTAAACAAGCACTGTCGCTACGCTTTGACGCCAGCCTTGCTTCCTTACGCGCACGACCGAGTGCAGTTGGAGAACACGGAGGCGAACTGCTCGAGCGCACCAAACAGCGCTCCTTGCAAATCCTGCACCTGGACCGGGAAAACGAGCAGTTGCTACTGCGCTGCAGCCTCGCCCCCGCGCGGCCGGAAACACCCCAGCCCATTTCATCGGCCGGGGCCCTCAAAGCCTACGGCCGCAAAGCCTGAGCGCGTAACGCCCGGCACATGCGACCAGCAGTCGAGTGCTACCAGACCAGCAAGCCGCCGGCAAAGGTCAGGCCGGCGCCCACCGAGCAGAAGATGATCTTGTCGCCCGGCTTGAAGATGCCCTCTTCGGCCGCCCACCCCAGCGCCATCGAAACGGAAGCCCCCGAGGTGTTGCCGTACTTGGCGATGGTCACCACGAACTTCTCGAAGGGAATACCCACGCGTTTGCCGACCGCCCGCAGAATGCGCTCGTTGGCCTGATGTGGTACGATCCAGGAAATATCCTCCGGGGTGAGCCCGTGGCGTGTCATGGCGTTTTCGATCTCGTTGGCGAAGGCGATCACCGCACTCTTGAACACCGCGCCGCCATCCATCTGCAGGAAAAAATCCCCCCGGTCGCTGCCGTCGGCGTTGGGCATGAGCTGGCGAGCACCGCCACCAGGGCGCTGAATCGCCTCAAAGGCCGCCGCATCGCCGGAGAGCGCCATGCGATGCAGGCGATGCCCGCCGGGGGCGTCCGTGAGGATGGCCGCGCCCGCACCGTCGCCAAAAAGGAAGGCGGTTTCGTGGTCGTTGGGGTTGGTGATGCGCGAGAGCAGTTCGGCGGTCACCACAATCACGTTCTTGGCGGTACCGCCGCGAATGAAGGCGCGGCCGACCTCCAAGGCGTAGAGCCAACCGGAACAGGCGGCGTTGACGTCAAAGGCGAGCGCCTTCGTGCAGCCGAGGTGTTTGGCCAACGCACTCGCCATCGAGGGCACCGGCTGGTCGGGAATAATCGTGGCGAGAATAATGCCGTCGATCTGCGCCGCGGTCATGCCGGCCTGAGTCAGCGCATGGTTAACAGCGATCGCGGCCAAACTCGTCGCAGAGGCATCCGCGTCGGCATAACGGCGCTCTTTGATGCCAGTGAGCTTGAGCATCTCTGCCTCAGTGCGGCCAGGGAACGCCTTTAAAATCTCGCTGGTGGCGCGCACGTTTTTAGGCACGGCATAACCGATGCCGGCGATGCAAACGGTCTCGGCAGCGGCCGGATTTGATGCGGCGCACTGAGAACTCCGCGCGGCAAGCCCAGCGGCGGGGGCAGCGGGGCGATTGGCCAGGTAACGGGCAATGTCGTCGCCGGAAACGCGACCGCCGGGGCCGGTCGCCTCGATGCCCGTCAGGCTGGCGGGGTCGAGGCCGGCCTCTTGGGCGAGCTTGGCGGCACGCGGGGTCCATTGCAGCCCGCTGGCCGGGGCGGCGCCGGGAACGGGCGCGGGAGCAGCGACCGGCACGATTGCGGCGGCGACGGGCGCGGCCTTTGCCGGAGCAACGGAGGCGGCCACCGGCGTGGCGGCATCGGCTTTGACCTGAAGATTCTTCAGCGAAATATCCGCCGTGCTGATCCGCAAAAAAGGCGAGCCGCTCGGCAGAATGTCTCCCGCGCGGGCCTGCACCAACTCGACCACGCCGTCGCAGGGCGCCTCGAACTCAAACACCGATTTGTCGCTCTCCAACTCGGCAATTTTGTCGCCTTTGGAAATACGCGCGCCGGCGGCGACCTTGATGTCGATAACAGTGAGTTCGCTGACGGTCGCCCCCATGGAGGGAATCGGCACGTCGATGAGGAAGGTGTCCATCACAGGTTGGGTTATGGGTGGGAGGTTGGCGACAGTCCGGGGACGGTCAATCGTGGAGCCGGTGCAGGCCGCTCAGGCGCGGGCGAGTTTCCAAAAGGCGAGGCACTTCGCGAGCAGGGCCTCGAGCTCGGGGAGCGGCACCATGTTGGGGCCGTCCGAGAGGGCGTTGTCCGGATCAGGGTGGGTTTCGAGGAAAAGGCCGTCTGCACCGGCCGCGAGCGCGGCGAAGGCGAGCGTGGGCACGAACTCGCGTTGGCCACCGCTCTTGCCGCCGGCAGCCCCGGGCAGCTGCACGCTGTGGGTGGCGTCGAGGATCGTCGGATACCCGTTGCGGGCCATGATCGGGAAGGTGCGCATATCCACCACCAGGTTGTTGTAACCAAAGGTGGCGCCGCGCTCGCATTGCCAGATTTCGGCCGCCCCGCCGTGCTTCAATTTGCCGACCACGTGAACCATGTCGTTGGGCGAGAGGAACTGGCCCTTCTTCACGTTGACCACCTTGCCGGTGGCGGCGGCGGCGAGCAGCAAGTCAGTCTGACGGCACAGGTAGGCGGGGATCTGCAGAACGTCGCAAACCTCGGCCACGGGGGCGCATTGGCCGGCATCGTGAACGTCGGTCACGCAGGGCAGGCCGTAGTCCTTCTTCACCAAGGCGTGGAGGGCGAGCCCCTCTTCGAGACCGGTGCCGCGGCCGCCGGCAATCGACGTGCGGTTGGCTTTGTCGAAGGACCCCTTGAAGACCAGATTGAGCTCTGGATAACGGGCGCGCAGCTCGACGAGCTTCTCAGCCACGGAGCGCACGACCTTCTCGTTTTCGAGCGAGCAAGGACCGGCAAGAACAAGGAGGCGCTGAGGATCGAAGAGCGGCATGGGAGGGGGGACGTAGCGAGTAGCGGGTAGTGAGTAGCGAGTAGACGGAAGCGGGAGGGAGTAGTTGAGTAGCGGGTAGACGGAACCGGAGTCTAAACTGGGTGGTCGGAGTTCGAACCTGCTCGCTACCCGCTACTCACTACTCGCTACTTCTTCCCCTTCTTCTTCGCCTTGGCTGCGGTCTTCGCCGGCTTGGCCTTGGCGGCGGGTTTGTTTTTGAGGGCGGCGCCGATGAAGGCCGCGAAGAGCGGATGCGCCTTGTTGGGCTTGGACTGGAACTCAGGGTGGAACTGCACCGCGACGAACCAGGGGTGGTCTTTGATCTCGACGATTTCGACCAGGTTGCGACGCGGGTTGATGCCGCTGATCACCAGGCCGCCGCGCTGCAACTGGCCAACGTAGGCGTTGTTAACCTCGAAGCGGTGGCGATGGCGCTCGCGCACGTGGGTGGCTTTGTAGGCCTTGGCGGCGTGGGAGCCGGGCGTGAGCGCGCACTCGTAGCTGCCCAGGCGCATGGTCGCCCCCTTATCGATAACGTTCTTCTGCTCCTCCATGATATTGATCACCGGATGGGGGGCGTTGGCATCGAACTCGGTGGAGTTGGCGCCCTTCAACTTGAGAACGTTACGGCAGTATTCGATAACCGCGATTTGCAGGCCGAGACAGAGGCCGTAGTACGGAATCTTGTTCTCACGAGCGTATTTGGCCGCAGCGATCTTACCCTCGGTGCCGCGGTCGCCGAAACCGCCCGGCACGAGGATGCCGTCAAGCCCCTTGAGGATGTTAAGGCCGTTTTTCTTTTCCAGATCCTCGGCGTCAATACGCACGATGTTAACCCGCGTGTTGTTGGCGATGCCGGCGTGGGTGATCGACTCGTAAACGGATTTGTAGGCGTCCTGCAGCTCGATGTATTTGCCGACCACGCCGATCTTCACCTCGTGGGCGGGGGTTTTGATCCGGCGCACGATCTC
>CAMBUJ010000058.1 GCA_945871005.1 Opitutus sp. GAS368
ATGATCGTGCGCATCACCAACAAGTTTAAAGCCGACGTTTTTGTGGAAAAAGACGAGGAGCAGGTGAACGGCAAGTCGATCATGGGCTTGATGATGCTGGCCGCCGGCAAGGGCTCGAAGGTCAAGTTCCTCGCCACCGGCGACGACGCCCTGCAGATGCTCACCGAGCTCGAACAGCTCTTCACCCGCAAGTTCGACGAGGCCTGATTGGCCCACGAAACACACGAACTGACACGAAAAAGCGACCCACAGGAGGGTCGCTTTTTTAATGCCCCTTTTCGTGTCGTTTCGCGTGTTTCGTGAGCTACAGCCCAAAAAAGGCCCGCGCCGTTTTGCTGGTTACCGCCGCCAGCGTCTCCACGCTGACTCCGAAAATCCCGGCGGCGTAATCGGCGGTGTGGCGCATAAAGGCCGGCTCGTTGGGTTTGCCGCGATGCGGCACCGGCGTGAGGTAGGGCGCGTCGGTTTCCAACATAAGTCGCTCGAGTCCCTGGGCCAGCGCCGAGGCCCGCACGTTTTCCGCGTTTTTGTAGGTGAGCACCCCGGTGAACGACCCGAAGGCCCCGCGTTTGACCAGTTCAGCCATCTCATCGGGCCCTTCGCTGAAACAGTGAAACACCACCCGCGTCCAATCGACGCCGCTCACATCAATCATGGCTACGGTCTCGGCAAACGCCCCCCGGGAATGCACCACCAGCGGGCACCCCAGGCGCTTGGTGAGCTCCAATTGGAAGGCGAAGGCCGCCATCTGCCAGGCGAACACCTGCTCGGCCCGGGCCGGGTCGTCCTTGGGCAAATGAAACCGGTCCAGCCCGCATTCGCCGAGAGCGACAGGACGTAGCGCAGGCTTCCAGCCTGCTTCCGTCTCAGCCCCGTGAGCGGCAACCGCCGCAGCCCCCACCCAGAACGCTTCGAGTTGGGCGACCTCGGCAGCCCAGTTTTCCCGCACCGAACACGGGTGGAGCCCGACCGTGAAGTGAACGACCCCGGGATGCGCGACGGCGAGATCACGGATCAGCGCCCAATCGTCGCTATCAGTACCAATAGAAATCATCGAAGTGACGCCGGCCGCGCGGGCGCGGTCGAGCACCGCGGGCAGCTCGCCGCGCCGGGCAAAGCCATCAAGGTGGGTGTGGGTGTCGATGAGGTGCATCCCGCCATGACGCCATGTCCCGCCCGAAGTGCGCGAGGCAAAACAAGCGCATCGCGGAGACGGCGGAATTCCCCCCCTTATCCAGCGCACTCATTCATCGAGCATCCGGTGTAGTGCGGGGTAATCGATTTTGGCGTTATGGCGCTTGTCCAAAGGCATGTCGTGCACAAAGCGCACCTCGTCGACCCGAGCCCAGGCTGTTGCCTCCCGCAATGCGGATGCCAATTCTTCGTAACGCTCCGCCTCCACGATCAGCAGGCGTTTTCCATTGAGCGCTACCAATGCCGCTCGTCGGACCAGAGCGAACGTCATCGCAACACACTCTACGCCGAACGGATACAGTTTCCCCTGCGCGTCCTCCACACACGCTGCGCAACGTCCCGCCAGCCAAAGGCGACCATGTTCGTCAATCCGCCCCGCATCCCCGGTGCGATGCCACACCTCGCCGTGCACTTGAAATTTAGTCTCTTCGTCGCCCACTCCCCCCAGATAACCGGTGAGCACATGGTCGCCGGCGACCACGATCTCACCCAGTTCGCCCGTTAACAGCACCTCGTCAGCAAAGCTCGACGCGCTTAATTTCCCTCGGGGTGTCCCCCAGCGATCTCGAACCACCCGCAGTTTTATTTCCGCCACGGGACGACCGGCGAGAAGGCCGCGTCCAGCACGCATAGCTGCTAGATCGGCCGCCTGAATTTCCGTGGCCGCCACATGGGCGATAGGCTCTGCCTCAGTCGACCCGTAAACCGCCACCACATCGGCATTCGGTGCCAGGCCACGCAACGACTCGAGCAAACGAGGGAACACCGGCGCGCCCCCCGTATACAGCTTGTTCAAACGGGCCAACGTATCGCCCCGCCGCAGGCCTTCTTCGACCAACCGTTCAAAAAAAGCGGGCGACGCAGTGATGCGGGTCACCGCGTGTCGCTCGATCTGAGACCAGATTTTGGCCGCGTCCACCGCTCCAGGCCGACGCAAGTCCACGTCGGGAATCACCGTCGTTACCCCCGCCGCGAGATTGGCGAGCGTGAAGACGGGTAACGTAGCCAGATCCACATCGCCCGTATGCAGCTCGATGCTCGGGGCCAACGCGCGGTATTGCGCGATTAAAAATGCCTGCGTGCGCACCGCCGCCTTCGGAACACCCGTGCTTCCGCTGGTAAAGGTCACCAACGCCGCATCGGCAGGCTGCGCTGCATTGAGGTAAAGGCGTTCTGAAGTCTCTCCAGCCAACCAGCGCCGGGTTCGGGGCAACCACCCGCCTAGCGAAACTTTTAACGGGATGGTTCGAAGCGCCCGCGAGCGCATGCGCAGCAAATGGGCCTTCGTAATCGCCAAAAAAGCATCGGGTGCCCACCGAGCGCAGCACTGCTCTAGGTGATTTCGTCCCGCCGAAGGATCGAGAAACAACGCCACCGCCCCAATGCGAAAAATAGCAAGTAAAGCGACATAGAGTTCGGCCGACATAGGCACAAAAACCAACACGGCTTGCCCGCGCTGCAGTCCGCACGCGCGCCACCACGCTGCCGCCCGCGCGACCTCGTCGTCGAGCTGCGCAAACGTCAGCGTTCGCCCAGCCCGTTCATCGATCAGGGCGAGCGCCTCGGGTCGAGTCTTCGCCTGCGCAGATAAGTGGTCGCCGATCGTCATACCCCGCCAACAGTCAGTCGCTTTGAAAATAAAGTGTAGCGGCGAATGGTCCGCGTGTAGTGAGCACTCAGATTTCTCGACTGGTTGGATTCATGCATCAGCGCGTGGATGGCGCGGGTGAATCCCTGCACTTGGGCAACCTGATGAACTTCACCTAACAACAGCGCGCCGAGCCCCGCGAACGCCCGCCCGGGCACAACCGCCAACGTCTTGACGATCATCGTAGTGATCGTCTGCCCACGCTGGGCTTGGGTATAGTCAGGCAGCGCGAAAACATATCCCACCGGACGCCCTGCCTGTTCCGCCAGCAACACCAGCTCCGGTTTCACCCGGTCCATGATTGCTCGATACTGGGCAACAAACGCAGACCTTGGCAGCGGAGTGTAGAGGTAATTCAATTCAAACGAGACGACGGAAACATCGTAAATGCGGTCCAGCTCGGCCTCGAAGCACGCGGGGGCCAGCGGACGGATCACCACGCCCGCCTTTGCCATGCGCGCAGCCACCGCGTCTAGGCGTGGATCGCGTGCTGCCAAATCCTCGGTAGCTGCCGAATAATACTCAGCCAAGGGCCCGAAGCCCACCGATCGCCACCACTCCGGCCAGGGTTGTGGGTTGACCGGTTCCATGAGGAATGGTGGCTCGATCCCTGGTTCCGTAACCAATCTGTAGTTACGCCAAGTATTCCCATTCATGGGACCAACCGCGAGCGTGCAGCCTTGTGCTTTCAGCTCTTCGCAGGCGTGGTTCAAAAGCTCGGCCGCAGCTTCGAGTGACACAGCACTAAACTTCCCGATTACGCCCAAGCGTTGACCCGCTAAAAGCGGTACGTGTGTCCACCATAACCAGGCTTCGGCTTGGCCGATTTGGATTCGTCGGTCCTCATCCATCGCAGGCGTGAAAGGTAGGCTCATAAAAATAAAAGGCTCGAGGTGCCAAGTGCAGCGGCGAGTAACGAGGCAACTCCTTGTTTCCACCAGCGCATCGTGAGTTCATCCGGCTCGGCTAATTTCGGTTCGCAGGCGACAAAGCAGGCGGTTGCCAGGATCACCCAGACTAGCCCGCCTGTCAGTTGCCCAACCGAGACGGTTTGGCCTCGGTCCAGCGCGACAAAAGCGAGCCCCTGCAATGCCAGTGCATGGGTGGTTCCCACGGCCCCACACCTGACTCGCGACCAATTTGAACGTGCTTGAGAAAAACGCACCACAGCGATCACCGCGTGTTGCGTCGTTATCGCCAGCGTAAAGCACCATAACCAGCCAACAAAAGGTGCGAATGCCTGTGCCACCGCAGTCGCCACTCCTGCCCCGCCCACGCAGATCACCGCAACCAGATTATGGCGCGGTATGCCGCCTGGAATTTCAGGCATAAGTCTCATGTAGCTTCCTAACAATATAACGGGAGCGACCAACCACATCCAACCGCCCACGGCCCAGACAAAATACAGTGCAAGTGCTCCGCCCAGCCGAGCGCAGTCATCCACAACTCGGCCACGTCTCCAAACCCACGCCGCCACCGTAATCGCCATCAAAACAGCAAGCCGGGCCACCAAAGTCCCGGTCGACATAGAAAGGTAGAGTTTGATCTGCGCCAGCGCCGCCAGCGGCAGAAAAATGTTATCCAATCCGCGCCAAGAAATCGCTTCCACCATCATGCCGAAAAGACCGATTAACGCCCCGATCACTACGCTCACTCGCCAGTCGTACCCCGCGATCAACAGAGGCAATGATACGCATAGCCAGCCGACTAATCCGACCGCCAGTGATCCCTCAAGGCTTTTGCGTCCCACGAGGGTTTCATATCCATGACGGCCCCAGCGTTTGCCCACCAGCGCTCCCGCTGCGTCAGCAAAAGTCAGTAGCGCCACCGGCACCGAAAAGACCAGAGCCGAGCCTTGCGCGAGGGTGAATACGAGGGCCACGCCAAGCGGGAAGTAAATCTCACCCAATGAAACGCGTTGCACGTCGTGCAGCACCCCGCCCAGTTCCCGCCGCAACAGCGGTACCACCCGTAACGCACCCAGCCCCATCACGGACAGCAGCGCCAGCCCCCACACCGGCCATGGCTTGGCAAACAGCCAAGGAAAACTCAGGCAGATCACACCCATGCCCATGTGCACCCACTTACGCGCGCCTTCAGGGCTCAATCGTCCGCATCCTTGGACTCGCTTTACGACCAGCAGTAGAGCGCCCAATGCCACTAACACCCCGGCCATGCCCACCAGTGGATTCATAGCACTTCCTCCACCACCAGCGCGCTGTAGAAAAACGCTTTATCTTGGGCGAAGAGCGCTCGAGCCAGATCCTCGCGTGTCAGCAGTCGATGAGCCAGCGACTCCGGTCGGCTTCTAGGTGCTAACATATTCCAGTAAGCCAGCCGTCCGCCCGGCGCACTCGCCTCGGCGAGTGCGGCCAGCAACTTCGCTGTATTTTCAGCCGACATGTATTCAAAAATGTCGGATAAGTTATATTTCAGCACTCGCTTAGCTACTCCCGCAGCGCGCTCCCGCTCCAGAAACGCCTCCAGGGTCAACTCGTGCCACTCCAGCCGATCTAGCCGCGCACGGATGACGTCAAAGTTTTCCGCCCGCAAAGCCCATGGCAATGCCTCGCCGTGCGTGCCCGTAAGTATCCAGTGCAGATACGGATTTCGCACCGGATCCAATACCACCAGTGCATGCCGCGTGCGCCCCAAAATCCGATCCGCTACGGAACCCTCTACGTATTTAAAAAAGGCCGGATCGCGCCCCAGTCGCCCCATCATAAAGCGCGAGAAAAACACCCGGAACAACCAGCGCCAGCGCCAGGTATTCCAGCGTTCCTCGTAAAAACGCTCGCGCTCGGCCGGCGTTCCTCCGTGCAACAGCGCCGCGATTGTTTTGCGCCCATGCACCAGCGGCAGCACACGGGTGCGGAACAACCGGAAATAGTCCTCAAACTTACCCGCCGCGCCGATCCCGCCCGCAACCGACTGCGGTTGTTTATCCCAGAATGCGCACACCTCCGCCGAAAGCCGCCCACGGCATCGTTCATACAAAGCGTGACGCTCCGCCGCCGTGCCCGCACGTGAACCCATCAACACCAGCAACTCCTCGTGCGTTAGCTCCCGATACGCCGCCACGCGCAGTTCTAGACAGGCCAATTGCGCCGGATTGAGATCCAGCGCGACCACTCGCTCCGCTCCGGCTCCCAGCAGAGCCAGCGCGTTGTCTCCGGCCGAAGAAATGGAAACGACTGTATCCGTCGACTTCACCTCAAGCGCGGCCAGCAAGACGTCGGCGTCCTCCCACACTTGTGCGTAGCGGATACGCGAAAAATCCGCGCGTGTCGCCGCTTCCGTGGTCGTTGAGTTCGCCGGTTTCATGCGGTCAATTCTCCTTCGGTCAGTTTGCGGACTACGCCCGTTGCGCCATCCATTTCCAGCCAGTCGCCGGTGTTTACCCAAGCGGTCACTCCAGTGATGGAAACGATTGCCGGGATCCCCATTTCGCGCGCCACAATGGCCGAGTGCGACAACAAGCTACCGTACTCGACCAGTAAACCCGCTGCTGCCGGAAACAGCATGATCCAGCCGGGGTCGGTGCGCGGTGCCACCAAGATTTCGCCCGATTCGATTACCGCGTTACGCGGATCGGTGATCACGCGTGCCCGTGCTCGCACCACACCGGGACAGCAGCCAATGCCCTTCAGAGCATCTCCGGTTGGTCGCACCGTCGGTTGTTCAGCCTTAAAGGTATTGCCCAGATTAACCGCGCCCCGCGTGGAGAACCGGTCCGCTGGCTCAGTCTTGGCGGCAAACCGCGCAAACTCATTTTGGCGCAACGCGGTCAGCCCCGCCAAATCTGTGGTTACCGTCGTGCCCTCAACGAATCCCATGACCTCTTCGGTCGTGAGATAAAACACATCGCGCGGCGCGTTCAGTCGACCGACTGCGTGCAGTCGCTTGCCCAGTTCAACAAAAATCCGCCTCACTCGGCCAAACAACCGCGTGCGCTCAAAGCGCAGATTCTCGCGGTCCCGCACCCGTTTTCGGGTATGCTTCAGGACCCAGTGGAAAAACCACCGGCGCACAGGATGAGCGCTGAGCGCAGCAGCGACTCGTGCCTCGGCTTGCGCCCGCACCTTGGCTTCAGCGCCTTCACCCGCCAGACCTGCTACACCAAAGCGACGAGCAAACTGCCCCACCGAGCGCAACAGGTTTAACGGCTCATCATGCAGCGTAAGGCTCTCCAACTTTAACTCCCCAAGGCAACGGTCGCCGAACTTTTCCAGATACGCCTCGTAGTGCAGGCGGAAGCGAGTGGCCTTTTCAAGCCAACGCTCGATGGACGCTGGAGTGCCTTCACACAACAAGCGCACGGCTGCGGCGTCTTCGGCCACCTCGGCAGCCATCTCGCGCACGCGCTTCGCCGGTTCTGCGCTGATCATTCCGCCTTCGGCGCACAAGAGGTCGTTTTGCAGGGTTCCATCTACATCCGCGCACCAGTGGGCACTGAGCTTGCGCGCGATTCCGTAGAAGATCATAGCGAAAAAATCATTCACCAATGGAGCATCCCATTTGAGTAACAACTGTCGCTCCAGGTCCCGATAGTGCGCTGCCAGTTCATCCGGCCGCAGCGACTCCAGCCCCGGCTCGCAAGGGCGCAACGCCTGATTGAGTCGCGTATAAAAACGGTCGATCTGCCCGGGCAAAGTGAAGTGATTGCGCACCAAACCAAGTCCCGCGCCCGCCAGCGCGACCCCATCGCACACCCGGGCCCACTTCCCGGCGGGAGCCAGTTTGGCCAAAACCTCGGGCGGCATCCCCTCCTTCACTCCCATCATCTGCTCCATGAAACCTCGATTTACCGCGAAGCCTGGCAACAAGGCCAGAAGGCGGTACCAACTGATCAGATTGTAATAAATCCGCCCCTCAACGAGCCCGAGCATTCGCGGAAATAGATCGCGGTTATCCTCAATCCGTCGCTCGCCCACACCCATCAGGCGAGCGAACTCACGGTAAACCGCCTCGTAGATTCCACGCGCAAAGGAAAACGTGAGCGGCGTCGTGATCCCACTGTAACTCTCGGCGATGTTGGCGTTGTCCCAAATATTCAACTCCCCGTCCGGGTCAGCTAACGCAGAGAGCGAAGTGATGGGACGCGATTGCAGCAGCCACAGCTGCCCATTGGCCCAAGCCCATTCGATATCCTGCGGGGCCCCGAAATGACGCTCAGTTGCTCTCGCCAATGCCGCCACCTCCGTCGCCTGCATATCGGTTAACACCGGGGTCATCGCCAGCTCCACCGCCACGAGAGATGAAACAACTCCCTCTCCAGCGCCCGGGTCGGCGCGATGTGCGTACTGTTTATGCGCCACCACCTGGTTTATCACCCGCCCGGCATGATCCACAGTAAACATATCCGCATCCGCCTCACCTGAAACCAACGCCGAACCCAGCCCAAAAACAGCCGACACCACCGCATGGCCGCGCCGCCCACTCACGGGATCGGCACTAAACGCCACCCCCGCCGTCTCCGCATCAATCATCCGCTGCACCAACACGGCGGGAGGACGCGGGTCATCCGTCAAACCGCGCTCACGTCGGTAAGCCAGCACGCGCTCGCTAAAACCCGAACGCCAGACGGCTGCCACTTTTTCCGGAATGTGCTCCAGCGGGACGTAGAGGAAGCTGTCCAACTGACCGGCAAAAGAGTGGTCCGCGCCGTCTTCATCCAATGCCGAAGAACGCACCGCAAAAAAAGCGGCTGCGGGTGCGATTTCACGGGCAGTGGCGATGATCGCCGTAGCGAGCGTTACGGACACCCCTGCTGGATCATACGTCAAAGGAGGAACAACAAACCACTCGGGGATCGGCAGCTTGACCGGCCTGAGTCGCGCCAAAGCCCCGGCCTTCCCACCCAAGGTAGCCCCAGCCGTGAAGTCATCAGTGCACCGGATAAGTTGCGTTAAAGAATTCATTTAAAAAATAACGGTATGACCCCGAGCATCAGGTAGAGCGTCAACGTCCACACCCCAGCCGTCGCCTCAATGCCTTTGGCCAAGCGGCCGTTTTCGGTTTTCACGAAACGCCAGCCAAGCCCTACCGCCATCAGCCAGACGCCTGCCAGAGCGATTCCCACCGGCGGCAGGAAACCGATTTTATCAGCAGCCACTAACGCGCAGACCAGCGTTGCCCCCATCGCGCCCAGCCACGCCGCCACTGCCACAGGACGGCCCCAAAGAAATGAATACGTTTCCACTCCGGTTTCTTCCTGGCTCGGGGCGCGAATCTTTCGCCCCAGTTCTATGACCACGCCGTTACAAAAACTCGCCGCCAGAAACCAAAACAGGCCTGCCGGCATACGAGCGCCGAACGGTACCCAGTCGCACCCTGTGGCAAACCAATCCACCAGCGGCATGATCATCATGTGACTGAGCAAGTACACGACCGGCCGCCCCTTGAGCCAATCACGGGCGAAAAACTCTTTGCTCATCAACCCAAAGTACACCCAGGTAACCGCTAGTAAGGCGGGCAGTTGCCAGTGAAAAACCACCCTTTCGCCGACTCGACTGAAGCACAGACCGGTAACCAGAAGCAGTTGCGCCATCGCCACCCCGATCCCAATCCAGCCCAATTCGCTCAGCTTAACCAACCCCCGTGGCACCGGCCGGTATGGCCGATAACGCGCATCCTCTTCGGCATCCTTAAATTCGTCGGCGATTCTCAGCAGCAAGAATGACCCAAGTGAAACCAGAAAAGCTACCGCCAACGAAGCCCACTCAGGACGTATCATGTTGCCCCGAAGCAACGTCGAGTAACACACCGCTGAGGCGCTGAAAGCCGCGATCAACGGTGCATGCGCGACCAAGGGGAAGCGCTCCTTCTGGTAAATCCACCAGCGATTCATCGGTCAGCAGTTTCCACTGCTTCGCCAGCATCTGGTTTTGCTGGTTTACGGCCACGCGCTAGGCGCTCATGAGCGCCCGCAAATTGACCGGCGCTCAAGGCCGCGATGATCGAAATCTCTCCAGCTAAAGCCAAAGCGGCGCACACCTCGGCAAATGCCCGCGCCTGACCTGCTCCAGCTAAACCCAAAATATCGAGACAGGCCCGCTGGCTGGGCAAGCCCGTGCCGCCCCCCACCGTGCCCACGATCAGATTCGGCAGTGTCACCGCTCCGTAAAACTCGCCTTCGCGGCCCACCTCAAAACGCGTCACACCCACTGCGGCCTCCGACACGCAGGCCGCATCCTGACCGCAGGCGATAAAAAGCGCCGACAACCCGTTTGCATAGTGACCTTGCACCCCGATGGTGCCGCTGAGCACTCCGCCCAGCGCCGACATTCGCCAGTAATCGACCATCTCTTCCGGAGTCGTATGCAGGTGGCGTTCGACGAGTTGCCTTGAGAGACGTACCTCCGCGCTGACCTTTTTTCCACGCACTGATTGGAATGATTGGGCGCTGGCTTTTTTGTCTCCGGACATGTTGCCCTCGACGAAAAAATACTCCGGTTTCACTGGGCAATTTTCAGCGATGAAGTCGCACACCGCCTGCGTCGCTATCGTCACCATGTTCTGCCCCGAGGCATCGCCTGTGGTGAACTCCAGTAGCAGGTAAACGTGATTGCCCTCGATGGTGAAACTCAGGTCTTTGAATCGCCCATGCCGAGTCGTGCTCTCGGCGGTAGCCCGCAACGACTCGGTGTTGGCCAAACACCATTGCACAAACGTCCCCGCCTCGATCAACGAGTGAAACGCATAGGCCGGTGCACGCCCCACTCCCTCGCTCAATATCATCGTCGTGCAACCACCAGCCAAGGTGATGACACTCGCGCCGCGATGATAACTGGCTACCAACGCCGCTTCAGTAGTGGCCAGCGGCACATAATAATCGCCCTGCGCCGCGACTCCGTTGACTCGCAGCGGCCCGGCTAGCCCCACAGGAACCTTTACGGTGCCGATGAAATTCTCGATATTACGGCTGAAAACCTGGTGCTGCGCCAGCGTCACCTCATCGGCAATCACTGACTTGGCGGCCGATGCCAGATGCAGTAAGTCCCAACGTTTATCCACCACGCTCCGCTCGGTTTTAGTCCCGCCCGGCACACGTGCAACGGATGCGTGAAATTTAGGCGTCAACCGGATCGCCATATCGGCGGGAGAAAAATCCCCCACCATCGACTCAACATGCTTGCGGACGCCATCATGCGTAGAAGACATAAATTGCCCTAGAGCAAACCCGCACGGCCTCAACTTACAAGCCCCGCATTAGACCAAACCAGCCCTTGTCCGTCCCCATCCGGCATCCAGCAGAATGCAGCCATAGCGTCTGCAATCGGGACGCCACTGAAGGCAAATCCATAGTGATTCGTACAGGTCTCGATCAACAACCGCCGAATCACGTCACGCCCGCGCCGCCTGGGGTATAACAAAGCTGATGAAGGCGTTCGGCGTGCAGCGCCGGATCCATCCAATCGTAATGGCTCGGCAGCACCGCCTGCGGTTCACGCTCGGCGAGTAGTCGCAAACTTACCTTCACCCGTTTCGTATCGCGGCTCAAAAATCGCGGAGGCGCATGGACCGACCATGCGTAGCTCGCAAACAAATCGCCGGAGAACACCAGTCCGTTTGCTTCACTCACCAACGCACAATGTCCCGGTGTATGACCGGGAAGATGCCACACCCGCAGCCCACCCCAAAACGGTAAAACTTGGCCGTCGATCAATTCACCACCTATTTCTGGCGCGCGATAATGCCCCAGCCATGTCCCCGCTTTTTCCAGAACTCCGCACAGCCGAGTAATACCCTGATAACGCACGTGCTGCAGCACATGATCCCGATCGGTGGCGTGAATCCAAACCCGTGCCCCGCCACTCCACTCCTGTATCGCTGCGGATCCCCCAGCGTGATCAAGATGCCCATGCGTAAGGATGATGTTGCGCAACTCTTCTGGACGTCGACCCAACGCAGCCACCACCCGGAGTAATTCGTTTCCCACGCCCCAAAGGCCCGAGTCGATAAGAGTCAGCCCGGCGTCATCAACTAAAAGATGCGCCGATACAAGCGGCCCGCCCAGGCGCACCACCGAGCGGGAGCCAAACTCCAGCATTCGAATCTTTAAGCTCATACGCCGGCGGCAGCAGTTGAAAACTGCACCGCCAGCTCGCGGATTTTACGCAGGTCGAGTTTGCCCGTGCCGAGCATCGGCAGGGCCTCCACTGGGAAAAACTGGTCGGCGCGCGGCTTCCACAGATTCGGCAGATCCAACTGCATTAACTTCGGCGCGAGTTCGTCCCACTTACTTGCGCCCAATTTGTGCAACACCACCAGCCGCTCGCCCTTCTTTTCGTCGGGCACCCCGGTGATCACAAAGGTTTGCTCGGTGATCCCCGCCAGCTCGTGCAACTTCTCCTCCACCCGGATGTGCGGCACCATCTCGCCACCGATTTTGCTGAAGCGGCTGAGCCGGTCGGTGATTTGCAAAAAACCATCCTCGTCGAGCGCGGCGACATCCCCGGTTGCATACCAGCCGTCCTGTAAAACCTCGGCGGTTTTCTCGGGCCGGTTGAGGTAACCCTGCATCACATTGGGACCGCGCACGAGCAACAGCCCCGGCTGGCCGAGCGGCACCGGCTGGCGCGTATCCGCGTCCACGATGCGCACGCTCATGCCAGGCAAGGGATGGCCAATCTTGCCCCGCTTGACGCCAACTTGACGGAAGCCCGCCGAGCGGAAGTCGTGGGTGTTCACCGATACCGCCGGCGAACACTCGGTGCTGCCGTACGCCTCGAACGGACGGATTCCGAACTGCTCCTCGAAGGCGGTCGCCAGTCGGTCGGGCAGTTTTTCGGCGCTGACCGCCACCACCCGCACGCTGCCGAACTGCTCCGGTGAGCAACCGCGCATGTAGAGTTGCAGAAAGGTCGGGGTCGCCAAGACGAAGGTCACCTGATGCTCGCTGACCAGGTGGCCGATCGTTTTCGCATCGAGTGGGTTCGCGTGGTACACCGCGCCGGTGCCAAGCACCGCCGGCAGACAGAGCGTGCCGGTGAAACCGAAGGAATGGAAAAAAGGCAGCACCCCGAGGAATCGGTCGCGGCCGTCCAGGCTGAACACCTGTTCCATCTGCTCGATGTTCGAGCCTATGTTGTAATGGCTCAGCATCACGCCCTTCGGCTCGCCGGTGCTGCCGCTGGAAAAAATCACCGTGGCCAGATCGTCCAGTTCGATTTTTTTCCCGCGGCCCAGCGCCCGTTCCAAGCCGCCCACCGGCAGCAGCCAGGCCATGACAAACGCGGTCAATTTCTCGCCCACGCTGGGGTTAACCATCAGGTCTTCGAGGAACACCAGTTCGCCCGGCACCTTGAGTTTCACTTTCTCGAAAAAGACCTTGGAGGTGACGATGGTTTTGATGTCGCACTGCTGCACGCAGGAGGCGATCGAGCTCTCCGCCAGGGTGTAGTTCAGGTTGACCGGGACTTTGCCGGTCAACAACGCCGCGAAGTTCACCAGCGCGCCCGGCACCGAAGGCGGCAGGAGCAGGCCAACTTTGTCCTGACCGGCCCAGACGCTGCGCAGACGCCGCGCCATGAAGACCGTTTTCATCAGGGCCGAACCAAAGCTGACCTGCGACGACTGTGCGTCAGCCATGGCTACCCGGAACGGATGCCGGCGAGCCGAGCGCACAAACGCGCGCTGCAGCGGGCGCATGTTACTGCGACGCTCCGGCCAAGCTGCAGCTTGCAGCTCCTGCACCGCCTGGCGCACCTCGTTGGCGGTGGCGCTGGACGGCAGCGGCTGGCCAAAACTGACGGTGACCGGATAGGGAATTTGGCGCGGCCACTTCCAGACGAAGCGCTTTTGCTTAAAGCTGAAAATGCTGCCCCACACCCCGTCGAGGGCCACTGGAACGATCGGCGCTTCGACGTCCTTCATGATTCGCTCGAACCCACGGCGGAACGGCAGTAACTGGCCGATGCGCGTGATCTGTCCTTCCGCAAAAATGCAGACCACCTCCCCATTACGAATCGCCTGGCTGGCGACCTGCATCGAGCGAATCAACTCACGCGGGTTCTGCTCCGAGGAAATGGGAATAACCCCAAGAATGCGGGCCAGCGGCTTCACGTACGGCAGCTCGTAAAAGCCGGCGAACATCATGAAGCGCACCGACCGGTCGGTGGAGGCAATCAGCAGCAACGCATCCACAAAGGAGACGTGGTTACAGACGAACAACGCCCCGCCCTTGGCCGGGATGTTTTCCAACCCCAGGACGCGCACCCGGTAAACGGTGCGGGTGACCAACCAGAGCCCAAAGCGGAGCAGCGCGTCCGGCAGCAGCCAGAGCACATAAGCCGTACCAAGCAGGGTGGTCGCGGCCGTGAGCATAAACACGGTGGCCGGACTCAGGTGCAGGATAACCGTGCACAGGTAATAAACCCCCGAGGCCGCGAAGATGCCGACAAAGGACAGCAGGTTGGCGGCCGCCAGCACCCCACCCCGGTTCTCCTTGCTCGGGCGGTGCTGCAAGAGCGCCGCGATCGGAACGATGAAAAAGCCGCTGAAGAAACCGAGTAGCGACAAATTAACCGCCACATGGGTGAAGGTTAAACCGTGGCGGCCGAGCAAGGCGGCAAACACCGTGAGCCCAATCGAACCCAGCGGAATCAGTCCGTATTCGATTTTTCCGCCGGAGAGAAATCCTGCGGCTAAACTTCCCAGTCCGATACCAATGGCGGTGGCGGCCTGCAGGTAACTGGCCTGCGTCGGATCGGCGATGCCGAGCACATCGCTGGCATAGCTGACGATCACCAACTGGATCAGCGCCGCGATGGCGAAGAAGTAGGTGTTGCCCATCGTGGCCAGCCAGAGCACGCGATCCTTGCGGATCAGCTGCACCTGGCCCCACAGGTCGGAAAACATATTAAGCCTGAATTGCTTGGCGGGATCGGCCGCCGGCACCCGGGAAATGCCGAAGCTGGTGCACAGGCCAAGGACGGCCAACCCGACCAACACCACGCCGGACCATGCGGGCTGGGAGGTAAAGGTGGTGCACAACCAGCCGCCGGCGACCGTGCCGCCGATGATGGCGATAAACGTGCCCAGTTCGAGAATACCGTTGCCCCAGGAAAGTTTTCGCTCCGGCAGCAACTCCGGTAAAATCCCGTACTTCGACGGCCCGAACAGCGCGCTGTGCACGCCCATCAGGAACACGCAGCCGATCGTCAGGTAGAGGTGGTGCGTCGCCAGACCGGCCAAAGCCAAGAGCATGACGCAAACCTCGAACACCTTAATGCCAATGGTGATCGAGCGTTTGCTAAAGCGGTCGGCTAAAAACCCGCCAGCCATCGAGAAGACGATGAAGGGCAGCGCAAACAGCGCGCCGACCACCCCGATCAACTTGTCGCGCTCTCCCGCGGACAAACCCATCCCGGTGATGATGAAAATAGCCAGCCACTTGAGGGTGTTGTCACTGAAGGCGCCCTGGAATTGGGTGACGAACAGGTACCAGAAGCCCTTTTGGCCATCGGCAGGGGCAGGTTGATTGGAGTCAGGCTTCATGAGGCGGTACGGGAGTTACGGGCGGCAGTCCATTTGGTGAGCACGAGGTGAGTGGGAACGTAGGCCAGCGCGAAAAGAGCCAGAATCCAGACGATCAGGTAAAACCCCGCCGGCATCCAGGTCTGCGGCTGAGCGTCATTGAGGCCATAGACGTAATTGATGTTCACCGGTATTTTGGGATCGGCCAATTGGGCTCCAGCCGGAGGCAGGAGGAAAAAGGCGATGAGGCAAAGCCCGACGGCCAACGCGGTCCACATTTTCAGGGCGCGCCGGTCGTAGCCCAGCCGGGCCACCAAAAAACACAGGAGGAAGGGCAGCCAGCCGTGGAAAAACGAGAGGCCACGCAGGAACAGCGAGCGCTGCGCATCAAACATGTAGCTGGTCATTCCCGAGAGATGGAGGCCGCACATCTCCGCGGTAAAATCGATGCACCAGAAGAATTGCGGCACGAGAATGCCGACGGCGGCCATCGAGGCCAGCAGAGGAATTTCCAGCCAAACCGCGCACAAGGTCAGGAACAACGCGGCGTCGCAAAAGTAGAGGAAGTTCGTCGGCCCGTAGTTCGCCCAGTAAACCGGCACAAGTACCAACATGAAGGCGGTGAAGGTCCACTTGAGCCAGAGAGGCAACGGCGATGGGCCTGGGCCCTCAGGCAATGACCGATCAGGTTCGAGGACCATTTTTGAGTTCATGCGCGCCCACGTTGCCAGTCCGCCGTCACTTTGATCGATAAAAATCAACCTTCCATTACATTACACATGATATGGTTATGAAATGGATTAGCGTTCTTCGACTGGTTCAATGGGCGGAAAGCCCAAAAACGAACGCGGAAATGGGTGGGTGTCACCGCGCCAAACCGGCCCCAGCGCGGCAGCGCAATTAAGGCCTATCCAGCAGGATTCGCCCCAATGGGAACGACTGCGGTGGGCGCCGCTACGGGCCCGCGATTGAACAACGCCGACCCAGAGGGCACCGAGTCAATCCGCAGCCGCAGGGAAACCTTAATAGCAATACGTGGAAGGAGTGATGCACCCAGGCTGAAGGGAGTTCGAATGCGTCTGAACCAACGAAATCGAGGCGAACGCCCTCTTTTAACTCTGTGTCGGCGCTCCAGCTCGGCGCGGTGATACCCTCCGACGGTCCGCTTTTGTACCTCGCAACCCACTGCAAACGTCGAGGAACCCTAATTCTGCACCCAAGTGACTGGGCTCGTTGCCCGCTAAGCCCCGCCAGCCCCTCCCCCCCCCGCGGCGCCTCTTAGTTCGGCAGCGCCGACAGTTTGATGCTGCTCTTGATCGCGTCGGGCGAGCG
>CAMBUJ010000059.1 GCA_945871005.1 Opitutus sp. GAS368
AAACCCTCGATCGCTTCGTAGTCGGCCAGGCCGAGCGCGTCGTAGCTTTGCGAGAGGTCGCGGTTTTGCTGCTCGGCCTGCTGCCAGGGCTCACGCAGCCCGGAGGCCAGCGCCGAGCTGCTGCGCTGCGAGCGGTGCGGGAAAATCGCCTGGGTTTTCTGGCCAAGCTCGCGCGGGCTCAGCGGAACCACCATGTCCACCTCGGCCACCCCCCAGGGCGTTTCCAGACCGCGGTACAGCCAGACGCGGCAGTCGCTCAGCCAGGTTTCGGGGGCGAGTTGCCCCAGGGCCTGGCGCACCAGGTCAAAGCACACCGCGGTCACCGAGGACGGATCGTCGCGTTCGCCGGTGACAAAAATCTGGTGCGGCTGGATGTCCGTCAGCACCGCGGCGATCGCCTGCAAGTCGGCGGCAGCGGGCTTGAACTGGCGGTAGCGGCCCTGCTCGTAGAAGGGCAGGTCCAGGAAACGGATACGCACCGCGCCGACCCCGCAGGTTTTGAGCGAGGCGCGGGCCTCACCCCGGCGGATCAGGCCCTTTAACCGGCGCACCTGGGCGGAGTCGCCGGCGAAGGCGGACTTTTGGGTGATCTCCTGGCTGACCACCTGGGCGAAGTTATCCGCTGGGCCGGAATGGCCGGCAAAACTCCGTGCGAGGTCGGTCACCAAATCGGTGGCCATGAGCGCGTCGGCGTCGGGCACCGCGAGGTTCCCCGAGGTTTGGTAAACCACCGTGACCTGGTGGCCCTGATCGACCAACCGGCGCAGCGTTCCGCCCATGCCGAGCATGTCGTGGGAAGGCTCGGGGCTGAACACGACCACGCGCTTGCTGGCTGGTTCGGCACGCTCCGGGCGGTGGGTGTCGTCGGCACCGGGTTTGCCGCCGGGCCAACCGGTGATGGTGTGCTGGAGTTCATTAAAAATGCGGATGTTCAGCTCGTAGGCTGACCCCTGCTCGATGAGTAGATCGGCCATGCCGTGCTCGCTATAATCCTCGTCGATGAGCTTGAGCACCGGGCGGCCGACCTTGAGGGACAACCACACCACGGCGCGGCGGGTGAGTGCCGGTGTCCAGGTGACCGCGCCGACCAGCCACGGGAGGCGTTCGCGGGTCAGGGCGGAGGCGGCGGAGTGGTCTACGTAAAAGTTCACGTTCGGGTGTCCCTGCAGGAAGCTGGCAGGCAGGGTGTCCACCGGTGCGCCCTCGACGGCCTGGGCGAGCACGGCGGCCTTGGATTCACCCCAGGCCAGCAGGACGATGCGGCGGGCGTCGCGGATGGTGCCCACGCCCATGGTGATGGCGTGGCGGGGGACGTTGGCCTCGCCGAGGAAGTCGCGGGCGGCGTCGCGGCGGGTGAGGCTGTCGAGGGTCACCAGACGGGTGCGAGAATCGCGGCTGGAGCCGGGCTCGTTGAAGCCGATGTGGCCGGTGCGGCCGATGCCGAGCACCTGAATGTCGAGTCCGCCGGCGGCGACGATTTTTTCTTCGTAGGCGCGGCAGGAGTCGAACACGTCGGCGCGGGCCACCGTGCCGTTGGGCAGGTTGATGTTAGCCGCCGGAATATCGATGTGGTTAAAGAGCTGCTCGTGCATGAAGCGCCAGTAGCTCTCCGGGTGGTCGCGGGTCAGCCCGTAGTATTCGTCGAGGTTGAAGGTGGTGACGTTTTTGAAGGACAGGCCCTCCTCGCGGTGCATGCGGATGAGCTGGCGGTAGAGGCGCACCGGGGTCGAACCGGTGGCCAGACCGAGAACCACGCCCTGACCGGCGGCAGCCCGCTGACGGATGAGGGCGGCGATCTCGTTGGCCAATTGCAAGGAGGCCGCGTCGGCGGCGGGGAAGATCTCGGTCCGGATGTGTTCGCGCTGCTGGGCTTCGGTGAGGGGAGTGGTCATAAAAAAGGGGGCTGACGGTGGTGGGGGGAGGGGAAGTGGCGGCCGACGGGCCGGTGATTCGATGCTTCACACCTTAGCCTTTTGGGTGCATTCCGTGAATAGCCAAACCGACTTCAAATTTAACAAAAATGACAAAAGCGAAAAAACAGGCGTTTGACCGGTTGGCGGTGATTGCCCGGCGGTTGCCCAGCCCGGCCAGCCCGCTCCACGGGGTTCGGCGCACGCCGCCGCCCTTGCCGGAGAACATCATCTGTTTCCAGCGCCGCTCGGGCGACGCGCTTAACCACCCGCAAACCGGCCGGGCGATGCACCACCGCCACGTGCTGATCGTGCCGCTGCGCGGTCAGGCGGTGGTGTGCGCCGAAGACGTCGAGCTGCCGCTCGGACCGGGCGAGGGGCTGGTGATCTTACCTTACCAGTATCACCATTACCTGCGGCCCGACCGGCGCCTGCATTGGCTTTTTATCACCTTCGAATACTCCCAGGGCGTGGCGATGGAGCCGCTCCGACAGGTGGTGTTTCCGGTGAGCGCGGAGCTGGCGGTGCAATTAGCCGGGCTGCTCCGCGCCCACCGCGATTTGGCCGACCAGGGCATGCCGGAGCTGCGGCTGGCCCTGCTTCTGGCGGAACTCACCCCGCCGCCCGGGCGGAGTGGCGCTGAGGCCAGGCCGAAGACGCGGCTCGACTTGAAGGTTAACCATGCCGCGCAGCAACGCCGACCGACCGCCCCGTCAATCCGCGAGTTGGCGGGCGACCTCGGGATGAGTCAGAGCAACCTGCGCACGCGCTTCCGCGCCTCCTGCGGGGTGAGTTTGGGCCGGCACATGCGCACGCTGCGCCTGGAGCGCGCCAGCGGGTTGCTGAAGATGAGCACGATCCGCATTTCCGAAATTGCCGAGCAATGCGGCTTCGCTTCCGTTTTCAGTTTCAGCCGGGCGTTTAAACACCACTACGGGGTCGCCCCGACCGAGTTCCGCGCGAATCTCCCGCCGCTTCAGGCCAGTACCTCGTAGGCCATGAGCCTGGTTTTCTCTGATCCTCGGTCTGGTTTTTTTGGGGCGAACAGCGACAAACGGAGCGCAGAGCTCCAGCTCGGCTCGAGGCTAGTAGGCTGTAACATTCGAGTTATTGGATCGCGCTAAAACGTTCCGTTTGGTCAATATACCTAATTTTAACGCAAAGACGCTAAGGCCAATCCGAAGTGCGCAAAGTAACTGGCCTGTACTTTGCGATCTTTGCGTCCTGCTCTTGGCGACTTTGCGTTAAAATCCGATTCGGTTATGGGGTTTTCCCGCCCACGCCACGACTGCGCCAGTGACGCGGACTGCAGCCTACGCGTTTGCTGAACTGGGTGCTAAAACTGAAGGCATCCGGGTAGCCCAACGCCTCGGCCACCGCGCTCACCGTTAGGCTCGGGTCGTGGAGCAACGTGCGCGCGAGATCGATCCGGCGCTGGATCAGGTAATCGCCCGGGGAGAGGCCAACCTGGGCGCGAAACAGTTTACGGAAACGCTCGAAGCTCAGGCCGCCGGCGCGGGCGAGGGCCGGCAGGTCGAGGCGCGGATCCTCACCCATGCGCACGCAGGCACGCTCGATCAGTTCAGCGTGCGAACCGCGGCGGGGCCGGGCCAGGGCATCGGTCACCAGCGCGGTGAGCCGGGGCAGAAAGCGGGGCAGGGTGGATTCGTTGGTGGCGCGCAGCTCGGTGGTGGTCCGGGCCACCGAGGCGGCCCAGAGTTCGGGTTGGGCCACGGCCAGAGGACTGCTCGTCGGGGTAATCGTGCCGCACTCGACCAGGGGAGACCAAAAAGCCGTGCCCAGGGCGATCCAGCATTCGCGCCAGGGCCCGCCGTCGATGTGCAGGCTGTGGGCTTGGTCGGGGTGGCGTTGGAAAAGATCTCCGGGCCCCACCGGCCACGATGCGCCGTCCTGGCTGTAGGTGGCGCTGCCTGCCAGGCAGAGCACCGCACTGTAGTGGTCGCGCCGCCACGCGCGGCCGTCCCAGCCAGGCTGCTTGGTCGAGGTGCCGCAGCCGAGCAAGCAGCGCCCCGGGTTGCCTCCCAGGGTGCGGTAACAAACATCCTCGGCAATCATCGCGGAGAGCATGACCAGATCTGAAATGTTTTTGACCAGCGGTGCAATGGGCATGACGTCGATTCAGTGGTAATCTCTAACTCATGAGTCACGCCACCGATTGGAATGATCCGACCATTTTGCACCGTAATCGCCTGCCCATGCATGTACCGCTGGCCGGTTACCCCACCGCCGAGGCGGCCCGCACCGGCACCGCTGGCCGGGTGACGACCCTCTCCGGACCCTGGCATTTCCGGTTGTTTCCGAATCCGGCGGCGGTGCCGGTGGCGGCGCTGGCCGAGGGGTTTGACGAGTCGGATTTCGCCCCGATCACCGTGCCGGCCAGTTGGCAGATGCCGGGTGTGGCCGAGCTGCACGGCCTCGACCGGCCGCATTACACCAACATGGTGTACCCCTTTCCAGTCGATGACCTGGTGCTGCCCGAGGCTAATCCCACCGGCTGTTACCGCACCCAGTTCGATCGTCCCGCGGGGTTCGCCGGCCAGCGGGTGACCCTGACCTTGGGCAGCGCCGACAGCGCCGCCGATCTGTGGCTCAATGGCCGCCGCATCGGCTTTACCACCGATAGCCGCCTGCCCGCCGAGTTCGATGTCACCGAGTTTTTGCGCGAGCGCGGCAATCTGCTGGTGGTGGTGGTTTACCGCTGGTCGCACGGCACGTTTATGGAGGACCAAGATATGTGGCGCCTGGCCGGTCTGTGCCGCCCGGTGACCCTCACCGCCAAACCGCAAGGCGCGCGCCTGGCCGACCTGCAAGTGGAAGCGGGCTGGGATGGCGCGGCGGGGAGTTTGACGGTGCGCGTGCCGGTGGAGGGCGTGGCCTATGCCTCGATCGCCGGGTACGGTATTTCGGTGCAGGTCTTTGACGGCGAGCGTGCGCTCTTCGAGGCGCCGCTCACCGCAGGAGGCATACCGACGAGCGCGAACGGCATGTTGATGGGGCGCCTGGTGCATCCGCAGTTGACCACGTGCGTGCCCGGAGTGCGCCCGTGGAGCGCAGAAGCACCCCAGCGTTACCGCCTGGTGGTGACCCTGCTCGGGGCCGATGGCGCGGCGCTCGACCACGAGGCGTGCTGGATCGGGTTCCGCACGGTGGTGATTCGCCAAGGGCAACTCCTGGTCAATGGCGTGGCGGTCAAAATAACGGGAGTTAACCGCCATGAATTCGACCACCGCCTGGGCAAAACCTTCGACGAGGCGCAGATGCTCACCGACATCCGGTTGATGAAGCAGGCGAACATCAACGCGGTGCGCACCAGCCATTATCCCAATTGCGAGCGCTGGTATGACCTGTGCGACGAGTACGGACTCTACGTGATCGACGAGGCCAACATTGAGACCCACGGCTTCGCGCCCTGGGACCGGCTGGCCCGCGACTCGGCCTGGGCTCCGGCCTTCCTCGCCCGGGTGCAGCGCATGGTCGAGCGCGATCGTAACCATCCGAGTATCATCCTGTGGTCGCTGGGCAACGAGTCGGGCTACGGCCCCAACCATGACGCGTGTGCGGCCTGGGTGCGGGCCTCCGACACCACCCGCCCGCTGCACTACGAAAGCTGCGTTGCCGGCCCGGCCACCGACGTAATTTGCCCGATGTATGCGCCGATTTCGCGCGCCGTGGCCCTGGCCAACTCCAGCGCCGACCGCGCCGACATTTTGGTGGGGACTTCGCCGTATCCCCACGACCGGCCCTTGCCGCTGCCGACGCATGAACGCCCGGTGATCCAGTGCGAGTTCGCCCACGCCATGGGCAACAGCCTGGGTAATTTCAAAGAGCACCTCGACGCGATCTGGGCTAACCCGCGTTATCAGGGCGGGTTTATTTGGGACTGGGCCGACCAGGGTATTTTGGTCGAGCGCGACGGGCGGCCTTACTGGGCCTACGGCGGTGATTTTGGCGAAACACCCCACGACGGATTTTTTTGTAACAACGGGATCGTTTTCCCCGATCGCACCGTGCATCCGCAGTACCATGAAGTCGCCCGCTGCTACCAAAAAATCGCCCTCACCTGGGCGGTCTCGGGGCGCACGCTGGTCGTGACCAACCGCCACGCCTTCGTCGGGCTGGAGGCGGTCGAGCTGCGCTGGACCCAGCTGGTGGACGGACGCCCGGTGGCCCAGGGTGTGCTGGAACTGCCGACGATTGCCGCCGGTGCCAGCGCCACGCTCGGCGCCCCGCAACTGGCGGCGACGCCGGCCGGCAGCGAAGGGCACGTGGTGTTTGCGGCCGTGCTCCGAGAGGCGACCGCCTGGGCCGAGGCCGGCTTTGCGATTGCCCGCGTCCAGTTGGCGTTGCCTGCGAGCGCGCTGCGCCCGGTGGTGGCGGCTGCGGCGGGGCTGCCGGAGTTGTCCATCGATGAACACCTGACCCTGCACGCCGCCGGCGTGGAGGTGCGGCTCGACCCGATCACGGCGCTGCCGCGCTATTGGTCGGTGGCGGGACGGACGCTGCTCGACGGGTTGGCGCGGCTGTGTTTTTTCCGCGCACCCACCGACAACGACGTCGGCGGAGCGGAGAATTCCTACGCCGCGGCGTGGCGGGCCCAAGGGCTTGATCGCCTAGTGGAAAGCGCAACCCGCCGGCGCGTCGTGCGGGTGGATGCCGGCACGGTGCAGGTGGTGGCCGAGGGGCAAAGTCAGGCCCCGGGGTTGGACCTCGCCTTCGCGTGGACCATCACCACCACGGTTTTCGGCGATGGCCGGGTGACGATCGCGCTCACGGTGAAGGCCGACCCGCGTTTCGATGTGTTGCCGCGTGTCGGCGTAGAGCTGACGGCGCCGGCGGAGTTGGGGCAGGCCGAGTGGTTTGGTCGCGGACCGCACGAGTGTTATCCGGACCGCCAGGCGAGCGCCGATGTGGCGGTTTACCGCCTGCCGGTGGCAGAGTTGGCCACGCCCTACATTCACCCGACGGAGAACGGTGCGCGCACGGAGGTGCGCTGGTGGGCGCTGCGCGATAAGGCTGGGTGCGGGCTGACGATTCGCGGCGATCAACCGCTGGTGGTGACCGCGCGTCCCCACACTCTGGCCGATATTCTGGCGGCGGCGCACACGGTGGATTTACCGGTGCGCGACCGGATCAGCCTGCACGTTGACCACCGGCACCTGGGGGTGGGCGGGGACACCGGTTGGAGCCGTAGCGTACACGCGCCGTACCTGATTGCTCCGGCGACTTGGCATTTCGCGCTGGAGCTGCGCCCGAGCGAGGGCACCGAGTAATACCAGCGGCAGGATGCTGTTAGACTTTCGGATCTCGGATCGAAATCGCTCCGCGATCCCGCTACGCTCGGAAGTCGGAGTCCGGCTGCCGGAGATTCTCCGAACGTAGCGGGACGACGGAGTCGTTTCGATTCCGGGAAAGTCTAACCCCGAGCCGCCGCCGCGCTTACGAGCCCAGCGCTTTTTTGATCAACTGCTCGGTCGTCGCCTTCGGCCCCAGGGCCAGGATGGCGCGGCGGATGGCTTCATCGGCATCGGCGGTCTTGTAGCCGAGGGCCCCGAGCGCGAGCACTGCATCACGCATCTTCGTGTCCGTCGTGGCGGCGGGCGCTGCTCCGTCGGTACCGCTGGCCGACAGCACCGTCTCGGCCGAGCCGGTCACGCCGACCTTGGCGCGCAATTCGATTACCAGGCGCTCGGCGGTTTTTTTGCCGATGCCCGGGCATTTGGCCAGGGTGGCGATGTCACCGCTGCCGATCGCGCTCTGCAAGGAGGGCAGCGAGAGCTTGCTCATGATGGTGAGCGCCATCTTGGGGCCAACCCCGGTGACATGCTCGATCATCAGCCGGAAAAAATCGCGCTCGGCCGGGGTCGCAAACCCGTAAAGCGTCTGCGAGTCCTCACGATAAATCACCAACGTGTGCAGCTTCACCAGCGTGCCGGTGACGGGGAGTTTTTCCGCCGTCGTCACGGGGATGTTCACCTCGTAGCCGAACCCGTTCAGCTCGATGATGGCGTGCAACGGGGTGGCCGCAGTGAGCAGGCCGTGGATGGAGGTGATCATGAGTGAGCGGCGCGGGGGAGGCGGGTAAACGACTAGCGCAGGCCGAGGACGTCCTGCATGTCGAACACCCCGGCCGGACGGTCTACCAGCCACTGGGCGGCGCGGATCGAGCCACGGGCGAAAATGCCACGGTCGGAGGCCTTGTGGCTGAGCTCAATGCGTTCGCCGAGCGCGGCAAACATAACAGTGTGGTCGCCAATCACGTCGCCGCCACGCAGCGCATGAATGCCGACTTCCGTGGAGGTGCGCTCGCCGGTGATGCCCTCGCGGCCGTGGCGCAGGGCCTCGGCGGTGAGTTTGCGTTCTTCCAAAATGATTTCGAGCAGGCGGGCGGCGGTACCGCTGGGCGCGTCTTTTTTGAACCGGTGGTGCATTTCCACGACCTCGCAGTCGTAGTCCGAACCCAACACCGCGGCGGCGCGGCGGGTGAGGGCAAACAGCAAGTTCACGCCCACCGAATAGTTGCCCGACCACACCGTCGGGATCTTGGCCGCCTCGGCGAGCAGGTGTTTTTTCTCCTCGGCGGCATGGCCGGTGGTGCCAATCACCAGAGGCTTGCGCCCGGCGACCGCCAGGCGGATCACCTCGGCGGTGATTTTGTGCGAGCTGAAGTCGATGATGACATCGGCCTGGGCAATGCCGGCGGCGAGGTCATCGCCGGCGTCAATCGCCGCGGCAATGGTGGCGCCGGCTTCCTGCGCGGCACTGGTGATGGCCTGGCCCATGCGGCCCCGGGACCCGATGAGAGCGATACGAAGGGACATGGGATTATTTGCCGAAGGCGTTGAGTACGGAAACCAGCGTCTGCTCGCTCGCCTTGGTGAGCTCGGTCAGCGGGGTGCGCACCAGGTCGGAGCGGATGATGCCGGCGCGGGCGAGGGCGAATTTAACCGGCACCGGATTGGGCTCGATGAAGAGGGTCTTGAACACCGGGTAAAGTTTGCGGTGGAGCTTGGTGGCCTTGGCGAGATCCTGCTCGAGGCAGGCGTTGACCAACTGGACGACCTGCTTGGGATAAAGGTTGGAGGCGACGCTGATCACGCCCTCGGCGCCAACAGCCATAAAGGGCAAAGTGAGGCTGTCGTCGCCGCTGAGCACGGTCATGTCCTTGCCGAGGGCATGCTTGATCTGGTCGACGCGATCAACCGAGCCGCCGGCTTCTTTGATGAAGCGCACGTGCGGGTATTTGGCCCGCAGCCGCTCGATCACCGGGACGCCGATTTCGATGCCGCAGCGCCCGGGGATGGAATAAAGAATAACGGGCTTGTCGGTGGCCTCAGCGACGGCCGCGAAATAGCGGTACACGCCCTCTTGCGAGGGCTTGTTGTAGTAAGGAGCCACCACCAACACGGCGTCCGCGCCGGCCTCGGTGGCGAGGGCGGTGAGTTCGATGGCCTCCTTGGTGGAATTGGAGCCGGTGCCGGCGATCACCGGAACGCGCCCGCGGGTGGTGGCGATCACCGCGCGGATCACCTCCATGTGCTCTTCGTGGGAAAGGGTGGGCGACTCCCCAGTGGTACCGACGGGAACGAGGCCGTTGATGCCGGATTTGATCTGGAACTCCACCAGCTTGGTCAGATCGTCATAGGCGACGGATTGGTCGGGCTTAAAAGGCGTCACAAGGGCTGTGATCGTACCGGTCAAAGGGCGGAGTTTCATGGCTGGTTTACGGAAGATAACTTGCACAGCAGACCACCCCACTTTACCAAATCCGCAACGTTTTTCATCCGACGTTACCCCATGTCGCAAACCACTGATATCTTTAACGAATTGCTCAAGTTAGCCGTCGAAAGCGGAGCCAGTGATGTGGTGATCAAATCCGAAAAACCCGCTTACGTGCGGGTTTCGGGCCGCTTAAAGCCGGTTGATATGGACGCGCTTACCGCCCTGGAGGTGCGCGAGTTTGTCGACACCCACGTGCCGCGCGTGTTCAAGGCGCGCTGGGAAAATGATGGCCAGGTGGACTTCGCCTACTCGGCGGAGGGCGTGGGGCGCTTCCGTGTCAATGGGTTCCACCAGCGCGGCACGCCCAGCATCGTCATGCGTCACATCAAAAACCGCGTGCCGTCGTTTGCCGACTTGGGGCTCAATCCGGAGCCGTTGCTCAACATGGCCAAGGCCAAGGACGGCATCGTGCTGGTCTGCGGTGCGACCGGCTCGGGCAAGAGTTCCACCATGGCGGCCATGCTCAGCTGGATTAACGAAAACGCCGACAAGCACATCGTCACCCTGGAAGACCCAATCGAGTTCACCTTTCAGGACGACAAGTCGGTGTTTCAGCAGCGCGAAATCGGCCTCGATGTGCCCTCCTTCGAGTTGGCGATCAAGTCGGTGCTGCGGCAAAACCCCGACATCATTTTGATCGGCGAAATGCGTGACAAAGAAACCTTCGAGACGGCGATCTCGGCGGCGGAAACCGGCCACTTGGTCTTTTCCACCATGCACGCGGCCACGGTGGCCCAGTCGCTCACCCGGTTGTTCGAATTTTTTCCGCCCGAGCAGCAAGTCCAAGCCCGCCGCCAAGTCGCCGGCTCGCTGCGTGGGTTTATTTGCCAAAAACTGATCCCCACCATGGAGGGCGGCGGGCGCGTGCCGGCCAACGAGATTCTTTGCTCCGACAGCGTGATCCGCAGTCTGATCATCGAGGGCCAGTTTGAGAAAATCCAGGGCCTGCTCGAAAGCGGCAATGACACGGCGAGTTTCTCCTTCAATCGAGACATTTACCGCTTGGTCAAGGCCGGCACCATCAGCAAGGCCGAGGCGCTGCGCTTCTCGCCCAACCCGCAGGCTCTGGAGATGAACCTGAAGGGCATTTTCTTCAAAACCTAGCGGCACGGCAGGCGGGCGGGCGGCGCCGTGGTGCGGGGCGTTTTTCGGGCTTGGTTTCAGGGGGCGGTGGCCTTACCCGTTTACCTTTCCAATCATGGCTACCGCACTTATTTTCTCCGGACAAGGCGCCCAAAAGGTCGGCATGGGCAAGTCGCTCTACGAAAACTCCGCCACCGCGCGCGCCCTCTACGACGAGGCCAACCGCGTACTCGGCTGGGATCTCGCCAAAATCTGCTTTGAGGGCCCGGACGCCGAGCTCACCCAGACCAAGGTCTGCCAAGTCGCCCTCTTCGTTCACGGGATGGCCGTGCACGCCATCTTGAAAGAGCAGGGCAAGTTGGGCGAGGTGCGCTTTGCCTTCGGCCTGAGCCTGGGCGAGGTCACCGCGCTGACCGTCGCCGGCGTGTTTGATTTTGCCACCGGCCTGCAGGTGGTGGCCGAGCGCGGCCGCCTCATGCAGATCGCCTGCGAAAGCACCACTGGCGGGATGGCGGCGATCCTCGGCGAAGAGCGCCAGACGATTTATGATCTTTGCGCGGCCTTCGACATCGAGGCGGCCAATTTCAACGCCCCGGGCCAAATCATCGTTTCGGGTGACAAAACCAAGGTGGACGCCGCCGTCGCCGCCGCCAAAGACCGCGGGATCAAGAAGGTGATTCCCCTCAATGTCGCCGGCGCCTACCACAGCCGCCTGATGGAGCCGGCCCGGTCCGCCTTTGCGACTTACCTTGAAGGGGTCACCTTCAACGCCCCGCAGCTCACCGTGTTCACCAACACCACCGGCCAGGCGGTGGCTGAGCCGGTTGCCATCCGCGAGGCACTGGTGAAGCAGATTGTTTCCTCGGTACTCTGGGAAGATTGCATGCGCTCGGCCGTTGCGGCCGGGGTGACCAGCTTCCTCGAGCTCGGGCCCGGCGGCGTGCTCGCAGGTCTGGCCAAACGCACCGACAAGGCCTGGGCAGTGAAAAGCCTGGCCGAGTTTGCTGACGTGTCCGTCTAAGCGGAACTGAGCGACTAAACCGAACCGCAGGGGCACGGAAGAAATCCGGCCCCTGCGGGTTCTGCTGGGCGGGTGAATGAATTTAACTGCCGGGTTTCTCCACCGGGATCGCGGCGAGGGCGGCGGGCACCTGATCGGCGGGGTAGGTGGGGAAGCTCAACTCAAGCAGGGAGAGAGCGGGGATTTCAAAGCGCAGGGTGCCCGCACTCCGGTCCACCAGCATGGCCACGGCCACGGGAACGCCGCCGCCTTGTTTAATGATCTCGATGCACTCGAGCACGCGGCCCCCGCGGGTGACCACATCCTCGACGATCAGCACGCCCTCGCCGGGCGCGAACTTGAAACCGCGGCGCAGCACCAGGCGGTCGTTTTCTTTTTCCGCAAAAATGTAGCGCGCTCCAGTTTGCCGGGCCACCTCCTGGCCGATAACCAGCCCGCCCATCGCGGGGGCGAGTACGGTGGTGAACTTCAATCCGGCCAGGCGGGGCAGGAGCAGTTCGGTCAAACGGGTGACCGCATCCATGCGCTGGCAGACCTGGGCACATTGGAAATAATGTCCGCTGTGCAGGCCGGAGCGCAGGACGAAATGGCCAGTGAGTAGGGCCTTCGTGCGGGTGAAAATATCGAGCACTTCCTGTTGCTGGGAATCCATAGGTTGAAACCGCGACGGTGGGCAGCGGCGTGAAAAAAACAAAAACATTTTTGCCCTCCTGGTCGGTTGCGGCTAACACTGCCCGCATGGCTATCGAAACCGCAGCACCCTTAGAGGACGAATTAGGCGACGTCCTGGAAAAGGCCATGCGGTGTGCCGAACTCAGCGAGGAGGCCCTCGGCGGACTCGCCGGGGTCGCCACCGAGAAGATCCGCGACGCCATCGATTACCGCTACGATTTTACCCTCGATGAGATTTCGCGATTGGCGGTTTTTTTGGGGCTGAACGAAGTAGGCCTGGCCGCGTTGGCCTCCGGGCATTATCCGCTGCCCGAGATCGGGGGCCTGCCGTTTTGTTTGTATCCGCTGCACACCCCCCACGGCATCGGGGTGGCCAACGCCTATATTTTGGCCGATTGCGGTACTTCCCGGGGCGTGCTTTTTGACGCTGGGGCTGGCGCCGAGGTGCTGCTGCGGGCGTGGCCGGCGGGGATTCGGCACCTGGACGCGGTTTTTATTACCCATCCGGAAACTGAGCATGTCGGCGGGTTGGCCGAGGTGCAGCGCCGGTTTGGCCCGGTGCCGGTTTTCGGTCCGGTCGGGGCGGCGATTCCCGGGGCGATGGCCCTAGCCGAGGGATCCCGCATGAAACTCGGGCCGCTGGAGGTTGAGACCTTGGCCACCCCTGGGCATGCCGAAGCGCACAACTGTTACCTCGTCCGTGCCACCGGCCTGTGGTCGGCTCGTGCGGTGTTGATTTCCGGCGACATCCTTTTCGCCGGTTCAGTGGGGGGTCCGTTTTTTTGCGGCGAACAGCTCAAGTTGCACCTTACGCGCCTGCTCGGCCTGCCGGAGTCCACCGTGGTCGCGCCCGGTCATGGTCCGTTAACGACCATAAAAAACGAACGGACTTTTAATCCGTTCGTCGTTTAAGGCCGACCGTTGCGGTGCGGCTTGGGGAGAGCGGGGGGCTCCCGCTGGCGATATCCGCCTTAGCTCTCCTGCAAGGCCTGCATCGCGGCGAGCGCCTCGGTGCGAATGATGGTGGCTTCGTCCATACTGAGGCCCGTAGCGGTCAGCTCCTCTTGGGGAATGCCCCAGGAGCTGTCTTCGCCCTCCAGACCGAAGCCGGCGAGGCGCACGATCGAGGAGGCCAACTGCATGGCATGGGTAAGCGGGGTTGCCGGGGTGCCTTGGGTGGAGTCATACCCGGCTGTTTGCACCACCAACTCAGGGAAACCCCAGTGGGTCAGGACGAGCCGGGCGACATTCTGGTGGGTCGTGCCGAAACAGTTGCGTTCCCACTCCTGGAGGCGGCCACCGCCGATCTCCTTAAACTTTTCGGCCGGAGTGAGGGTGTCGCGGGCGATGCGGTCGAGCAGGAGTTGGCCGATGCCGCGCAGCAACCCGGCGGTGTAGGCGACTCGCGGGTCGGTCTTGGTTTTGATCGCAATGCGCTCAGCAACCAGCGCGGTACAAAGATTGTTGGCGCGGAATAGATCGCCGGAATACCCGTAGAAACCGAGGTTGGCGTCGGCCAGGCTGGCATTGGCGGCCACGCCGACCAACCGGAAAACTTCACCGAAGCCGACCCGTTGCAGGGCCTCCTCGATCGTGCCCAGGCCACCGCCGTTGTAGGCCGGGCTGTTGGCGATGCGAATGATGCGGGTGGTCAAACTGACGTCACGTTTGAGCAGGGACGCGATCTCGGGCAGACCCGAGTTGGAATCCAATAACATCTTGTGCAGTCGCGACATGATTTGCGGTGCGACGGGCAAAGACTTGGAGGCGGTAAGGATCTTTTCGTCTGAAATCGGGGTGGTAGTCATGGTGGATGCCTACCTTAACGGCACGAAATGCTCCCGACTCCAGTGGGTTAAATCATTTTTTTGAATTTTTTTTAGAGTTCCACCCGCATGGCCTCCAGCAGCTTGCGGTGACTGGGCGCCAACGCCCGATTGGTGTATCTTACGCGTTGAGCCAACGCTGCCAGAGCGGCTGCACCGCCGCCCCGAGGCGGAGCGGCGGTGATCAGCTAACCGTTTACCGGCTATGCCTTAACGCAAGTTGGCTGCGCTGCGCCACTTGGCTTTGGGCAGGTAGATCAGGCCGATGAGTGCCAGTTGGGTGGCGACAAAGGCCACCAGAGCGACGAAGGCCTGATCCATAAACCCGTAACTGTGCAGGCCGACGCCGAGCATGTTAGTGCCAAACCAGCTCCAGCTGGTGACAATATTGCCGAAAATCGCCAGCGCCATCAGCCCGCGAGTACGGGCCAGGCCACCCCAGCGCGCGTGCAGGATAATCGCGTTCCAAATGACGATGATGAGCGCGCCGTTTTCCTTCGGATCCCAGCCCCAGAAGCGGCCCCACGATTGGTCGGCCCAGATGCCGCCAAGGATCGTCCCCACCAAGCTAAACAAGGTGGCAAAGCAGGTGATGCCGTAAACCATGCGATTGAGAGAGTCGGCCGTGGCCTGATCGAGCGAGCGGGTCAACACGCCGCGGCACACATAGATGACCGCGAGAAATCCGGCGAGGTAGGTGGCCGAGTAGCCGATGGTGATCACCACCACGTGGGTCGCCAACCAGAAGTTGGAGTCGAGGACCGCGCGCATCATTTCCAAGGTGTCGCCGGTGAGCGAGAGGTGGTGCGCAATGACCAGTGTGCAAAAGCCGGTGAGCGCGGCGGCCACACTACCGATGCCATTGCGGTAAATTTTTTCGAGGATAAGGCAGAGTCCGACGCAGCCCCAGCCGACGAACAGCGCCGAGGAATAGAGGTTGGTCACCGGCGGGCGGCCTTCGATCCACATGCGCATGGCGATGCCGGCGGTGGTGGCCACCCAGGCCAGCAGCACCAGCCAATAGGCTCCGCGTTGCAGGGCGTCCGGCCACTTCAGCCAAGAGAAGGCGGCCAGCAAGAAGGCCACCACGTAGAGCGCCATGCTGGTGTAGAACGGCTCGGCTTGGTTGAAGCGCACCTCGGCGTCGGTTTTTTTAAGGATCTCCGGATAGGCGCTTTCGGCCTCGGCGCGTTGCTTGGAAAGGAGGGTGTTAAACTGCTCGGATTTCTGGTCTTTCCAGGTGCGCTGCAGGCCAGCGAAGGTGAGCGCGTGGACGTTAACCGAATCCACTTGGAAGGTCCCGAGCAGGGCCTTGCCGGCCTTCACCCAATGGGTGTCGGTGGCGCCCTTGGCCGGCGGGATCACCAGGAGAATGCCGATCTGCTCCATGCGCATGAATTTCGAGCCCATCTCCATGACAAAGCTGGCGAGTTCAGGGTTGGTCGGTTTGCCGCTTTGGCGGCTGCGCACCGCCTCGATTCCGGCCGCAAGGTTGTCCTGCAGGCGCAGCAGTTGCCCGAGGAAATCGGAGCCGTCGGGCATCACCAGGCTGTGCTTGAGCTGTTGATACAAGATGACGTGGTCGCGCAGATTAACGACGGCACGCTGATAGGAGGTGCGCAGGGCGCTTTCGACGCCATGGGCCAGCTCGGCTTGGCGATCGAGTTCCTCCAGTTTCGGAGTCAGCTGACGGTAGGAAAAACGCTTTTTTCCGGCGCCATCTTCGATCGTGAGACCAAAGACGTCGAGCAGTCCGGGGTTAACGATTTCAAAGTGCTGGTAGGTGTCGGCCAACTCGGGGCGGAACAGCACGTCGAGCAACCAACTGGTTGGGGCGAGGGTGGTGCCATCAGGGGTGACCACGCGCTGGCGGCCCTGGAGCAGCAACAGGGTGTTGCGCGCGACGCTGTCGAGCGGCTTGGTGCGGCCGTTGGCCACCACCGGAATCCGGCCAAAGCCGTCGAGGTCGAAGGCGGATGGGGTGGGACGCAGCAGTGGGTAGGCAAGGCCGAGCGCGCCAAGCAGGAGGATGAGAACGGGGAAAAGGCGTTTGAAGGACATCGGGACGAAAAT
>CAMBUJ010000060.1 GCA_945871005.1 Opitutus sp. GAS368
GTAACAGGTGCGACAGGGCGGAGTCTCGCCGCTCGCGGGCGATTTTGAGCGACTTGGTGCCGAGGGATCGGCGCACGCGGCCCTTCAGGGGGCCGGTGTGGGTGGCGTAGTGCAGGAACCAGGTTCCGTTATTAAGCCAGAGATGATGATTGGGATTGTGCGGGTTGATGCGCACGGCAGGCAGGGTGGTGGTCATGGATCGAATAGGTTGGGAGTGAGTAACTGCCCGAAACCATTCGCCCTGCCGGGACACAAAAAACCCACCGTCAAAGTTGAACAGTGGGCGCGGTGTGAAGAGGAGAGCGCTTGGGTTCGGCCGGACTAGGGCCGCGCATCGTTGGACCACCGTGGCGACTCTCCCCTTGCGCATTGTGCGTAGGTGGAAAAACCCGGATTGGCGTTACTGGCCTTTCACCGCGGGAGCGGATCGAGGTCAGCACTTCTAAAGATGCAGATCAGTCGGAATCAGATTTAAAGAACGAGATCCAACATGCGAACGGGTCGCCGAGTGGCAATGATGGATTCGGTTTATGACACGGAGAGGTCATTGCACGGGGCGTGCGCAAGGGTTGCTGATGCTGGGGCAGACGCGGGATTGGTTTAGGCTAGGGGGCTTTGGGTGGCCGTGATGGAAACGCACGGTCTACGAGGTGGGGCTGCATACCTTGGACCAGCACGCTCGCGACGGATGGGGCGGGTGCGGCAAGCAAATCGAACCCCTCCGTAGGCGCCGAGTTTAGGCACCTCGTCGATGGAGTTCGGCCACGGTTACGGCGTCAAATCGAACCAGGATAAAATCAATCGGTACGAGTATGCCGGCGGCCGTCGCGACACAATTGGCGGGGTGGACATCGAATACGCCAATATCCTCCCACAGGTAGGAGTAAGACCGGTAATGCCCCATCGGGGGAATCGACAGCCGCTTGAATCCATATTGGCCGATTAAAGACTCATTCATCGCAGTCCAATCGGGTGCAGTTCCGGCGATATGGGGTTGTTCAATGACTAGACGCAGATCGTGTCCTTGGGCTTGAATCCCACACAGGGTAATATCGTCGCCAAAAAACTGGTTCTGGAGGAGGAGGCGCTGCAGGTAACGCCTGGGGGTCGCGGGTAAAAATACGGGCTCACCGCTCACGATCTCCACTGTGAACCCGGAGCAGTTCCACTTGGTGAACTTGCGCCACCGTTGTGTCTGTTCGATAAAGGTGACGTCGTGCTCGCGCCCGCCTTCCTGCTCTGCGGCTATTTCTGCCGATAGTTGTCGGCCGTGTTTTTGGCCCCATTCAAGTAGGCACCGCCACTCTTCGCCGGCGAGTTCTCCATCGCGGTCGCAATCTGCATTTGGCGCATCTGCAGGTATGCGGCACTCGATGGCGTGTAGGGCTGCTTCGAGCGAATCTGACGAAGTGAACTGGACGTAATCGGCATCGATTTAGTTTAATTAGCACGGACTTCATCGGAGGCAAGTTTTGAGTCGTAACGCGCGCCTATGACAGACCCGCAGGTGGACAATGCGGAGGTGTGTCGATTCCCATGCAGCCCGAACCTCGCACTACCCAATGAACGTACTACTCGATCACTGCCTTTTTTACTCTGGTGAACGGCCTGCCGGCTTGGATGCCTGGTGCAGACAACACGGTCTGCGGGCCAAGGTTTACGCCCTTCTCGATGGCGGAGGTGACTGTGGTTCAGCCGTGGAGTTTCCCTCTGCTGAACTGCGCCGGCTGGCGGAGGAGGAATTCCCTCCGCGTGAGCATAATTTCCCCATGGGCGAGATGCTCTCCTATGTTGGCAAAATCGGAGTGCCGGAGGCTTGAGGGAGAGCGGGGCTGTCCGAAACTGTTGGCCGTCCCCGGCCAAAGTTTAGCGGCAACGGAGGCAGGTCCGACTTCCGTGTTTTTCGTGTGTTCCGTGGGCACCACTCCGGATGGGTTAACCACGACACACCCCAACTACGCGAAAGTCGGATGCCGTTGGCGGGTGGTCAAAGACGGCCGCTGCTGGTGTCGGGATGACGTGCGCCGTGCAAGACACTGAGGAACTGCACGGTGTCCCCGGAAATGCGGTAGCGGATCAAAAACGGGAAGCGGTCGAGTTGCATACGCCGGATTCCGCCCTGTCGTTCCGGCCAACGCTGCGGGTCGGCCATGATCGTTTCCACGGTGGTCTCGGCGATGGCAATGAAGTCATGCCCCAAACCGACACTTTGCTGCTCGTAGTAGCGAGCGGCGGCAATCAGGTCGGTTTCAAATTCCGGATGATACAACCGGTTCATCCGAGCGCGGCGCGGGCGTTCCGGAAAACGTCAGCGTGGGTCTTGGGCTGCACCTGACCGGAATCGAGCTCATGGGCCCGGGTGAGTGCCTGCATATCGGCCAAAACCTCGTCATTCCCCCCCAGACTCTTCCAGAGCGCAGCGGTCACGTTCAGCCGTTCCCGTTCAGTGAGGTGAAGGGCCGCTTCGGTGATTTGTTGGAGGGAAAGGACCATGGGAGACACCATGTCGGGATGACTTTTTTCGTCAATTGCGCTTTGGGTTGGGCAAAGGTCAGCAAAGTTGCGGATAGCCGGCTGGAGGGCGGCGAAAAGGAAAACGCGGAGATTGAGGGTGATTATGGCCGAGGGCCGTGGATCTTCGACAGTTCCAGTGGGTGGAAAGCCAAACAACGCACTAGGAAACGGAGGTGTGCCACAGAGCAAGGCAGCCCGCGCGGCGCGCGGGCCGAGATCAAGACTGGTTACGGAGAGTTGCCTACTTGGGCCGTAACATGGAGTAACTTTACTTGAATTGGCCAGGGACGGCCAACACGGGTCCGAAATTGTAGGGTTGGCCGTCCCTGGCCAAAGTTTAACGGCAGCGCTGGCAGGTCCGACTTCCGTGTTTTTCGTGTCGTCCGTGGGCACCACTCCGGGGTCATCCACATCACACCCCCAACGGTTTCCCCCTGAACCGCTTACGTCTGCCGGCCTTTGTTCAGGCCCTCAAAGCGGCGAAAAATCGAGGTTGCATTCGCTATTCGCGAATCAAGAATGTGGCGCATGAAGCCCCAGGATGTCATGGTCGCCCTCAAGCTGCTCAATCCCGACGCCCCCCAAGGCTATGCCCTCTTGGGTCAATCGGTGGGTTTGAGCGCCTCTGAAACCCATGCCTGCGTGCGCCGGTTGGTCGAGTCCCGCTTGGTCGAACCGGATTCGCGGCGGGTTAACCGGGAGGCGTTACTGCGGTTTTTGGTCAACGGGGTTCCCTATGCGTTTCCAGCCGCTCTCCAGGCCAGCACCCGGGGCGTGCCCACCGCATGGGCGGCCCCGGTGCTCAGCCACCGGCTGGTGGCCAACGAGCCGCCGCCGGTTTGGCCCGATCCCGAGGGCACCGTACGCGGCCAGGCGGTCAAGCCGCTCTATCCGAGCGCCGTCGCCGCAGCCGGTCGGGACCCGCAGTTTTATGACTTGCTCGCCTTGGTTGACGTGTTGCGTCTGGGCCGGGCGCGGGAGCGAAAAATGGCCGAGGAGGAATTGGCGAAGCGGCTGAAGGAGGCGGGGGAATGATTCTGCCCGCACTCCTCGCCGAGGTGGCCGCACAGCTCGATCCGCTTGAACTCAACTACGCGTTCGTGGGCGGCTCCATCGTTGAATTTTTGGTCGATCATCGCGGTCTTTCGCCGGTGCGGCCCACCGATGACCTGGACATCATCGTCGAGGTGGTCACCCAGCGCCACTACGCCGAGGTGGAGCGCAAACTCCGGGCCGCCGGGTTTGCCCACGACACCTCGCCGGGTGCGCCGATCTGCCGATGGCTTTATCGTGGGGTGATCGTGGATATCATGCCGACGGGCGGCGCCTTGATGGGACTCAACACACAGTGGTTCCCGGAGGCGCTCGCCTCGGTCCGGCTGGAGGTAATCAACGGGGTTCCCCTGCGGCTGATTTCGCCGGTGGCGTTTATCGCCACCAAGTTGGCGGCCTTTGCGGATCGCGGCCGGGGTGATTATTACGGCAGCCATGATCTGGAGGACATCGTGGCTGTGATCGACGGGCGGGCCCGCATCGTGGAAGAACTGGCGGGGGCGGAAACCAGCCTGCGAAACTTCGTGCAGGCGGGTGTCGCGCGGCTGATGGGTGCAGCGGAATTCCAGGAATCACTGCCGGGGCATCTGCCGTTTGACGAAGCCAGCCAGCGCCGACTTCCGGGTTTGCGGAAGAAATTGGTGGCCATCGCCGAGATCGCTGCGAAACCGTAAAACCGCGCCAAGCCAATAATTGGGAGTATCTTGTGCACTAACAGAGCCAATGATCGAAGGCTTGGCCGGTGTAGGAGTACGCTTTTCAAATGCTGAAGGCCAAGCCCAGTCCTCCGGCGGGCTGGCGATTGAGCGGCGGTATGCCATTTTACCGGGTGCCCCTTTTGTCCCCACTCATCATTGCGCTCCGCCGCCCCTCCGCCTCCTCGTCGCTTGCTACACACGCCCCGCCGAGTTGCTGCACGAACTCCCCCACCACCACCATTTCCTGCGCCTCGGCCGGCTCCACCTCGATGGGCGTAAACTCCGGGTTGAGCGGGCGCAGTTCGATGCGCTCGTGCGCCCACGAATCCCCCTCCGCCCGCTTCACCGAGTGGTACTTTTTAACCGTATAGCGTCCGCCCAGCTCGGGATCGGTCTGCGACTGGAACTGCACCAAAACGATCCGCCCCTCCCTTGAACCAGCCGGGCATTTGCGGAACAGGCACCAGGCGCCGTCCCGGATTTTCGGCTCCATCGACCGTCCTCGCACCTGGGCAATAAACTGGTCCCGACTCACTCTCCCGCTCGCCGCCGGCGCCCAGCCGATCATCTCCGGGGTCTGCTCCGGACCCCAAAGGCCCGCCGCCGCCTCCAGGTTGTACACCGGCACCAGCCGCGTGTAGCGCTCGGCCTCTTCCGCCTTCTCACAAAAGCCCGCCAGGGCGTGCACCAGCGTCCCCGGGAAGGGGATCACCGCGGCCGCCTTCACGCCCGCCGCCGCCGGCACCGGCTCGATCCGCCAGCCCTGCGCAGTCGGGCTGAAGCGGACTTGATAATGCGTTCCCGGCACCCCGGCATCCGGGCCAAACCAGCCGCGCAACAGCTCGGGCAACCGGTTGCCGCTGTCGCCCTCGGGCCCGGCGACATTGCAGGCGATTTTGACCAACCGGAAAAGCCAGCGGCGTCCGTCCGGCAGTTCCATGACCGTGGGGCCTTGCGGGCGTTGGGGCGCCTGCTCGATGGCCGGCAGACGCAGGATGGGGTTGCCGCTGGAATGGCTGACTTTGGCCACGAAGGCCCCCGGCACCGCCCCGGCGGTTGCCGCACCGAGGCGGGTTTTGGCGTAGTGGGCCAACCGGTAGTCGACCAACTCGCCCGTCAGGGCCTCGAAGGCCGGTCGCAGGGTTTCCGCGCAGGCAAAGCCCGCCACGAATCGGCCTTGTTCCTGTTTGAACCAGCTGCGCCCGGCTTGCGGGGCCATCCAGCGGGACAAGGGCCACTCCAGCCACCAGGCCGCCCACGCCTCAAGCGGGGCGTTGGCCGGATCGGGAAACTGTTGGGTCGCCGGCAGGTCGGCGCGCAGCACCGGATGGGCGAGGATAAAGCTCCGGCAGGCCGCCGCGAGTTTGCCGATTTCCATGCCTGTCCACCAGGCGTCGTGGTCGAGCAGCACCCGCAGCACCACCATTTTGTAGGATTTGTTCAGGCTGGTGGCTTCGAGCATCTCCAGCCACGGCCCGAACGCGCCCGCCACCGCCTGTTCGTCCGCCGTCAGATCTCCCTGCTTGGCCACGAAGCCGAACCACGAGCCGAACTCCGCGGCCAAGGTGCGCGGCAGATATCCGTGATGGAACAGCTCGGAGGGACTGGGCCGGCGCCCCAATTCGTCGCGCATGCTCCGGTAGGCTTCCGCCACCGCCGAGCCGGCCTTGGGCAGCAGCGAGAGCATCAGCGCCTTGGCTTCCATCTCCAGCTCAAGCAGGCAACCGGCGGGCAAAGCGGGTGGCCCGCCCTGGAGGACTTTTTTTAACTCCCCCCACTGCGCCGCCGCCGGACCCAGCGAAAGCAGGTGGATCAGCCGGCTGGCAAACACCCGGTGGTTGCCCACGAAATCGATCACCTTGAGGCGGGTTTTGCCCTCGGCGGCCCGCAGGCCGCGCCCGAGTTGTTGTAGAAAAATGATCTTCGACTCGGTGGGCCGGAGCAGGACCACCCGGTCCACCGTCGGGACATCCAACCCCTCGTTAAAAAGATCGACCACGCAGAGGGCGGCGAGTCGGCCCGCCACAAAGTCCTCCAGGCTTTGGCTGCGCGGATCGCCCCCGGTTCCGGAAAACACCGCTGCCGCCGCCACGCCCCGCCGGCGCAACCAGTCGCGGGTGTAGAGTGCGTGCCGGCGCGAGCAGCAAAACACCAGGGTGCGCCCGGCCGGTTCGGCCTGCCACGCCTGCCAGAGCCGCTCCATGCGGGCGCTGTTTTCCAGCTTGGTTTCCAGCTCCTGCGGATCGAAGCGGCCGTTGCGCCAGGGGATTTGCGCGAAGTCCACCTCGTCCTTGAGCCCGAGGTAATGAAACGGCACCAGCGAACCCTCCGCGATGCCGTCGCCGACCGTGGCTTGCCAGGCGAGTACATCGTCAAAGAGCGCGGCCACATCCACCCCGTCGGTGCGCTCCGGGGTCGCCGTCAAACCGAGGGTGAAGCCGGCCTGCAACCGGGCCAGCACCCGCCGGTAGCTGGGCGCCTCGGCGTGGTGGACCTCGTCGATCACCGCATAATCAAAGTACTCCTGCTCCAGCGCCGCGAGCCCCTCGGGGCGGGTCAACTTTTGCACCGACGCCACCACCAGGGTGCCCGTCAGGTCGCTGTTGCCTCCGAGGTACCAGCTCACCCGCGTGTCCGGCCAGTAGGAGAGTAGGGCGGTGCGCAGGGTGGCCTCGGCCTGGATAAGGATTTCGGCGCGGTGGGCGACAATCAGGATGCGGGGCGCACGGTTGAGGTTTTGGCCAAAGGCGAGGGCGTCAAACGCAGCCAGCCAGGTTTTGCCCAAGCCGGTGGCTACCGCGACCAGGGCCCGGCGGTGGGTTTGCCCGCGGATTTCCTCAAGCCGGGCCAGGGCGCCCACCTGCCAGGGGCGCGGCAGGTGCAGGGGCTCGGGCGGCTCCAGGCTTTCCGGCGGGACAAAGCTCTGCCGGGCCGCAGCCACGCGCTCGGCGTAGGCGGCAACCAGCTCGGCGGACAGCGGCGTGGATTGGCTCCAGAGGTCGGCAAAGGCCTCGGTCAGGGCGGTGTCGATCGGGTCGGTCCCGGTGGTGTGGCCAATCAGGTTCCACTCGATGCCGGTCTGGAGGGCGGCGCGGGACAGGTTGCTGCTGCCGACCACCACCAGGCCCCCGGTGGCGTCGGCGATCCGCCACGCCTTGGGGTGAAAACTGGCCGGCCGGGCCGATAACTGGCTGAGTTCGGCCAGGCGTACTTCCAGGCGGGCGGGGGCGGGGAAATCGTTGGCCAGTTCGGTCCAGCCGAGCAGGCGGCGGAGGGCGTCGGCCGAGGTGATGAGCAGGTAATCGCCGACGAGGATGCGCACCCGGGCACCGGCGCGCAGGGCGGTGAACAAGGTTGCTTGAATCAGATCGAGTCCGGAGGGCTGGACAAACGAGGCGAGTAAGTCGCATTCGGCGGCGCCGGACAAACGCTGGCCGAGGCTGGCCCAGAGCGGCGAGCGGGGTTTGCCGGTGGTGAGCGTGAGTGACGAGGCGGCCGGGCGCTCGGCGGACGGCCGGGCCAGATAATTGCCCTTGGCTGGAATCACATGGCGGACCCCGCCGCGCGGATCGGTCATGTCGCCGCGATAACGCGGGATCACGTGGATATGGACGTGCGGGACTGTCTGGCCGGCGGCGGCCCCGGAGTTGAAACCGACATTGTAGCCGTCGGGCTGGGGCGAAAGCAGCGAGTCGAGGCGGGTTTTGACCTCGTTGACCAAGGACATCAGCGCGGCCTGTTCGGCCGGGGAGGCGTCGAACCAGGTTTCCACCAGCCGCCGGGTGGTGACGAGGACGTGCCCCGGGGAGACGGGGAAGCCGTCATAAAGGGCGAAAGCCAGGTCGTTCGCGCACAGCCAGTCCGCCGGGGAAACGGCGAGAAAGGGGGAGGTGGCGGGAAGCGACGGCATGGTTCAGGCGGAGGGGGAAGAAAGGGAAATCAGGCCGGCAAGGAAACAGGGGCGGAGTTAAGAAACGAGCCCGTAACGCCGGAGTCGGGACAATAGGCGGCTTTCATTTTTATTGGCCAGTTCGTGTTCCCAGATGCGCAGCACACGCCAGCCTTGGGCGCGGAGGGAGCGGGTGACGAACCGGTCGCGGGCCCGGTTGCGGGCGAGCTTGGTTTGCCAGAAGGCGGAGTTGGATTTGGGCCGGGTGGCGTGAAGCGGACGGTCGTGCCAGAAGCGGCCGTCTACAAACACCGCCAGCCGCTGTCGGGCTCGTCGTAACCGTCGGGATGCAGACCGGGGTAACTCATGTAATAGTCCTGTGCTCATTCATCTGTGCTTCGATAATGGCCATAATTCGATCGTAGTGCGCAGCGATATTTCGCGCTTCTTCAGCATCGTTACATTCCTCGGCAATGAAGTCCTCTCGCGAACTATAACCGGACTCCAAGTATTCCGCCGTATCATTCCATGCGACGGACCGGCTGCGGAGCCCATCAAGAAGCTGGCCGAGGTCGTTTGATTCAAGACGTAGAGTATAGGTTGTGCCCATGATGGGCTAATTCACCTGGCCAGGTTTGACGGTTCGGGGAAGCCCAAATCCAAAAACGTAGGCTTCGCTTTGATCCAGTGGTTCGCCAGCGTGCCGTCATGGCCAAAGCGACCAGCGTTAAATGGACTCGGGAACACTTCCTCATCGCGCTGAACCTTTACTGCAAGCTGCCCTTCGGAAAACTTCACAAGGGCAACCCGCTCATCAAGGAGGTGGCCGAGAAAATGGGCCGGACTGCGAGCAGCCTAGCTATGAAGCTTAGCAATTTTGCATCCCTTGATCCAGTTTTGGCTGCACGCGGGATCAAGGGACTCGACGGTGCGACGAAACAAGATCGCATTATGTGGGCGGAGTTTCGCTCGCAGATCGGCACTCAGGCACCGGAAAGCGAGGAGTTGCTGCATAATTTATTCACCGCAGACGAAACCGAGGAGGTTGATTTTCTTCAACGTGATCGTGTTCGGCTCGAACCTTCGTCACGCGTTGCGCCTACTGGGCCGACTGAGAAGCTCAGCATGGTTAAGCTGCGTCGAGGACAGCAGTTTTTTCGTCAATCCATCCTTAATGCCTATGGAGTGCGCTGTTGCATCACAGGAATTTCGATTCCCCGTTTATTGGTCGCCAGTCACATTCGCCCGTGGAGTGCGTTTCCGGATGATCGACTCAACCCGCGCAACGGCCTGTGTCTTTCAGTCCTTCATGATGCGGCGTTTGATTCGGGTCTGATCACATTGGATGAAGGTCTGCGCGTGGTTTTGAGCCCCCGACTAAAAACCTATTTTCCGCAGTCCGCATTGGAGCAAAATTTCGCCAACTACGAAGGCCTGCCCATTCGCAGACCGGAAATGTTGACGGAGCCTGCGCCCGAGTTTTTGGCCCACCATCGGGCCAAGATTTTCAAAACGTAATCACATCGTCTCGGATTCAGGCGTAGTTTCGCCAAAGTTGGCCGCGTAGGTGAGGCGGGAGTATTTGTACCAATCGCTGGAGAACACGCAGCGGGCTCCGGTGCGTTCAAACGCGAGCCAGCGCTGCAAAAATACGGGGTCGGGACGTTACATAGTTACACGTGCCATAACCAATAGTGGAAATGGGACAGCTTGTCTTCGATGTATCTATTTAACGTCCCGCCCCCGTCAAACGGGCCTCACGCCGTCCGCGCTTCCTCAAACAAGGCAGCCGGCATCGGGTGGGACAACTCCCAAACGATCGAAATCGGCCGGTTGCCTTCCACACTCAATATCTTCTCCGCCGGTCCAAGGAAAACGAACGGCGCGGTTTCGTCTTCGATCCGTTTTTCCAGCCGGGCGAAAAACAAAATCGTGTAGCCGCGGGCTTGGAAGTTCAGGAGGTTTTGCCCGGTGGCGCTGCTCTGCGTCGTGGTCGATTGGCTTTCCCAATGCAGTTGGGTTCGGCTGATCGGGTAATCACGGTATTGGGTCGTCGGTGAAAAATCCTGTTCCGACTTCCTGAATGTCACCAGGTGCACGTAGCACTTGAGCGCTTCGGCATGAAATACACCCACGCCGGTCGGGCCGGACTTTTCCAACGTGCACAGGTTGAGTGCGGCTTTGATTTCCGCGGACCCGTAGGCGGCGTGCAGGTGCAGGCTGCAGGCGAAGGGCAGGCTCACTGGCGCGGTTGGGTAGGCGGGATGGCGTTGGATGTACGCGAGGATTTCACGCAGGTCGCGCATCGCACTCGGGTTGCGCCGCCATTTGGCCAGCGATTCACCGACCGTGCTGACTCCGACTTCGCCCGCCTTTTTGCCCCAGAGCAGGTAGTGCAGGCCGACCCCGTCGCTTTCTCCGAGGATGTCGATTTCCGCATCGGCGTGGTCCGCGGTCGCATAGCGTTCGAGATGGGCGAGGGTGCGCGGATCGGTGCGCAGGAGCACGCGGCGGTGGGCTTGGCGGCAGGCGTCGAGGTCGGGATCGGCGGGCGGGGTGCCGTGGCGGGCGAGGGCCTGCCATTCCGACCAGGTCTTGGTTTTGAGTAGGGTCAGCGGCGAAATCTCGGTGGCGCGCACGAAGTTGCCAAACGTGGGGGCGCAGCCGTGGTCTTGCTCAAAGGTCGCCAGACTTTCGATCACCAGGGTGCGGAGGTTTCTGAGGTTTTCGCGGATGTTGCCCAGCACGTGTTCGCGGGCGATGCGTTCGAGCTGGATGTTGCAACCGGGCGGGAGGTGGGGGAAGTCGTTCTCGACCTCCTGGTCCATGCGCTGGCGGTCGCGGGTCAGCAGGGCGGCGAACTTGCGGTCGATGCGGTAGCGGCGGTGACTTTGGCCAATAAAATCCAACACCGTGAGGCAGTCCTTGTCGCGGTGGTGGCGCAGGCCGCGGCCGAGTTGTTGCAAAAAGACGGTGAGGCTTTCGGTGGGACGCAGAAACATCACCAGGTTAATCTCGGGCACGTCCACGCCCTCGCTAAAAACGTCCACCGTGAAAACGAAGGGCAGGCGGCCGGCGCGGAAGGCGCGCACCCGTTCGGCGCGGACCTCGGAGGGGGTTTCGCCGACGATGACTTCGGCCAGCAGCCCGTGTTCGTTAAAGGCGGCGGCCATGAACTTGGCGTGGTCCACGCTGGCGCAGAAACCGACCGCGCGGACTTGGCGTAGGTCGGGTTGGTAGCGGCGCAGGCTGGTCAGGATGACGTCGAGGCGCTGGCGGGCGCGGATGTCGTCGCCGGTGTAGGCCGAAGTGAGGGCGGTGACGTCGTATTTGCCGCCTTTCCAAAAGCGTTCGTCGGCGAGCGAGACCGGGTCGGTGACGCCGAAGTAGTGGAACGGGCAGAGCAACTTTTCTTCGAGGGCCTCGGGCAGGCGGATCTCGGCGGTAAATTCGCCGCCGAAGTCGGGTAAAATCGAGCTGCCATCCATGCGCTCGGGGGTGGCGGTGAGGCCGAGCAGGATGGTCGGTTGGTAGTTTGCGAAAATGGGCCGGTAGCTGTCGGCCGAACTGTGGTGGGCCTCGTCGATGACGATGAACGGATACTGGGTGGCGCCGTGCTGCAGCCAGGGCTGGGCGGAGGCCAGACTTTGCACCGAGGCGAACAAGTACCGCCAGTCCTGGGGGCGTTCGCCGCCGACGAGGAGTTCGCCGAAATTGGGGTCGCGCAGGAGGGTGCGGAAGCAGTCGCGGGCTTGTTCGAGGAGTTCTTTGCGGTGGGCGACAAAGAGCAGGCCGGGCGCGGGGGCGGTCGGGGAGGCGGCGGCGGCTTGGGCGACGAAGCGGGCGTAGTCAAAGCCGGCGATGACGGTTTTCCCGGTGCCGGTGGCGGCGACGACGAGGTTGCGGGTTTGGCCGGCGGCCCGGGCGGCGGCGAGGGCGTCGAGGATGCGTTCCTGAAAGGGGTGCGGGCGCAGATCGGCAAAAAAGCGGCGCGGCTCGTTTTGGCCGGCGCCGGTCTTGGCGTGGTGGATGGCGGAAACCAGGCGGGCGGCTTGGCTGGCGTCGTAGGTCTCGAAATCGGGGCTGGCCCAGTAGGTGGAGAACTCGGCGGCGAAGCGCTGGAGGATGTGGGGCAGGTCTTGTTCGGTGACCTTGATGGTCCATTCGAGGCCGCTGGTCATGGCGGCCTGAGACATGTTGGCCGAGCCGATGTAGCCGGTGGAAAACCCGCTGCGGCGCTGAAAATGGTAGGCTTTGGCGTGGAGCCGGGTGCGTTCGGTATCGTAGGAGACTTTGACCGCAAAGCCGGGGCGGGCGGCGAGCCAGGCAATCGCATCGGGATCGGAGGCGCCCATGTAGGAGGTGGTGACGATGCGCACCGGCACCCCGCGCAGGGCGAGGGATTCGAAGGCCGGTTGGAGCAGGCGCAGGCCGGACCATTTGACGAAGGAAACCAGGATATCGACCCGATCGGCGGTGGCCATTTCGTGGCGCAACTCGTGTTCGAGTTGGGGGTCGTGGCGGGCGCCGGTCAGCAGGCTGCTGGTGGTGAACGGGGTTTCGGGCCGGCTGAGCGCCGGGGCCGTGTCCTGGCCGGGGAGCGGTTGTTGCAGGGCGAGGAGGAGGGGCGCGGGGGCGGCGAGGAGGGTTTTGCGCTGGAGGTAGTCGAGCCCGTCAGTGGCGGAAATCAGGGAGATCAGGCGATTGACGAGGGGGAGGCGCTCCTCGGGTTTGCGGGTGCGCAGGGCGTGGGCGAGCAGGTGGGAAACAAACTGGCTGTAGGCGTGGGGGGCGTCCTCGTCGTCGAGTTTACCGAGCAGGGCCTTGAGCTCGGGTTGGGCCGCCAGGGCGTCGGCGAGTTCCACGTCGAGGAGTTGCTCGTAGAGGCCGAGGTTGAGGGCGGGAGCAGGAAGGGCGGACATGGGCGGACGGGCGGGAAGCGGGAAAGGATTCGGGGGGAGCTAGACGCGCGGGGCGGAGGGCTACGAGTTAAGAGTGAGCCAGTTTACGGGAGGGGGTTGGACAACGGCGGGGGGGAGGGGGGCGGCGGAAGTAGTGAGTAGCGGGTAGTGAGTAGCGGGTAGTGGGTAGCGAGTAGACGGAGGAGCGCGAAGCTCCAGCTCGGCATGGGGCATCGGCGCGAGAACGAGTAGGAGAACGAGAATGAGAACGATTGCCGGAGGGCGGAGTCGGAAGGCACGGAGCAGGGCGGAATTGGCCAGGGACGGCCAACGCTGGGGAAAAGTAGCGAGTAGCGGGTAGTGGGTAGTGGGTAGCGAGTAGACGGAGCGCGGAGCTCCAGCTCGGCATCGGGAACGGGAACGAGTAAGAGAACGAGAATGAGAACGATTGCCGGAGGGCGGAGTCGGAGGGCACGGAGCAAGATCGGGGCGCTCATGAGCCTGTATACGCTATTCATGAAGGGCGGCATTTCCCCTCTCGCGGGCGCATTTCTCTGCTTGCCTGATTTGATTGATGCACTACGTTTTCAATTATGCACTTTGAGTGGAGCGAAACCAAAGCGGCCAAAAACCTCGCCAAACACGGCGTGAGTTTTGGTGAGGCGACGCTGGTTTTCTCCGATCCGAACAGGCTCACCGTGCGGGATTGCCGCCATGAGTCTGAGGTGCGCCATAACACTACCGGAGCGCTGGCCGCTGTGATTTTTCTTACGGTGACCCACACCGATCGCACGGGAGTCACCCGCATTATCTCCGCCCGCCGAGCCAGCCGCCTGGAAAGAAAAGCCTACCATGCCCACGACTAAAACCACCCTCGCTGAACAGATTGCCCAGCCCCTCAACCCGAAGCGACTGGCGCAATTGGCCGCACTTGCCGCCCTCCCCGACGCCCAAATCGATTATTCCGATCAGGAGGAGATCACCCCCACGAAGATCGCAGAAGGCCTTTATCAGGTGGTTCGCCGCGGCGGGGCGCGCCGGGGTGCGGGGCGCAAGCCCACCGGTAACCTGACCAAACAGGTTCGGCTCTCGCCCGCCACCATTCGGAAGTTGAGCCGCTTTCAGAAGCGCAAGGGCCTGGCCACGTTCTCCGAGGCGGTGACCGCCGCAGCCGAGTTGGTTTAGGGCTTTTGACGGCCAAACAGCGCGGTGTGGACGGCAGCGGCCGGCTGGGGGGCGTAGGCCCGCAGGAGCGCGGAGCTCCAGTTCGGCATTGGGAATCGAGCGTGAGAACGAGTAGGAGTAGGAGAACGATTGCGGAGGGAGGAGTCGGAGGGGTTACACAGAGGGCGGCACGAGGTCGGAGGAGGCTACGGAGCAAGGCGGGTCGCAGGAGCGCGGAGCTCCAGCTCGGCATGGGGCATCGGCGCGCGAACGAGTAGGAGAACGATTGGGGGGCGGGCGGAAATATGAGCTAGGAGCTATGAGCTCCCTGCTTCGGCATTACCCGATCTCGAGGGTTTCGCGGAGTAGGCGGCAGTCAAAGGCGTCCACGTCGGGGTGGGTTAGGGATGGCAGAAGCTCGGGTTGTGCCGCCAGGGCGTCGGCCAGTTCCACGTCAATCAGGCGCTCCTAAAGACCGGCAACAAGATCGCGAATGGGCTCTGCGGCCTTTCTTTTTAAACGAGCTGTTAGCTCGGCATCATACGCCTTAAGTACGCATCAAACAGGGGCACGGTAAAACCGGTGTCGCCGTGGGCGGGACTATAAATCATGCCCTTGGAAATCAGCGAGGAGCGAACCGGGGCGACACTGCGCACGGGTGCGTTGAGTTTTTCGGCAATTTCACCCGAGCGGTGCGGTCCGGCCCCCAGCGTGGCCATCGCCCGCATATAGTCTTTTTCCCTTGGGGTGAGGCGGTCGAAGCGCACCCGGAAAAAGCCCTCATCCAGATGACCGAGCGAGGCCTCGGTGGCGCGGGCAACCACGGCGGCGTCGATCACGGGCGTGGCGGCGAGATTCCATGCTTGGTATCCCCACTCTTGCAGGAAATAGGGATAGCCCTGGGTCTGCGCATAAATGGCGTCGATTGCCTCGGTTTGGAAGGCGACTCCAGCCCGTTCGGCCGGTTCGACCAAGGCCAGGCGTGCATCGGCCGGCGATAGCGGGCCGATTTCGGGGTAGTCAAAGAGACGCTCGGCGTAGGACTTGGATCGCCCGGCCAAACCAACGACCTGGGGCAGGCCTGCACCGACCAACAGGATCGGCAGGCCTTTCTGGGCGATCTTGTGGAGCGCCATGATGAGGGCGCTGAACTCGGACTCGGAAAGGTACTGCAGTTCGTCTATGATGATGGCGACGGCGGTTTTGCGGGCCCGGGCGGCTTCGCCGAGGGCGAGAAAGAGCGCCGGCAGGTCGGCCTCCAAGTCGCCGCTATCCGCCACGCCAACCTCGGGGTCGATATCTAGGCCGATCTCCACCTCTCCCAGCGTGACCTTGAGGCCCTTGGTGAAGCTCTTGAGCACGCGGATGCCTCGCTTGACCGCCGCCTCGACCTTTTCGCCGCGATCGAGGTTGAGGAGAATGCGTCGAAGCTCGGGCAGAAGCAGGGCGGGCAACGACTTTTCCTCATGGGCCTCGATAAGTGAGGTCAGGTAACCGGCATCCCGGGCCTGATCCTCCACGCGGTTGAGGAGCACAGTTTTGCCCACACCGCGCAGCCCGACCAGAATAAAGCTCTTGGTGGACAACCCATTGCGCGTGCGGGTAAGTGCGATGCGAGCGGCTTCCAGGAGATAGGCGCGGCCGGTGAGTTCAGGCGGCTGAGTACCCGCACCGGGAGCGTAGGGATTAAGCGCAGGATCCATGAATCAAGGAGTGTTATGCCGTGTTATTGAAGTATTCAATGAAAACCGTAACACGGGGTAACATGAGTTGATATGCACAGGCTATGAGCTGGGAGCTGAGAGCTAGGAGCTATGAGCTGAGAGCTAGGAGCTATGAGCTGGGAGCTAGGAGCT
>CAMBUJ010000061.1 GCA_945871005.1 Opitutus sp. GAS368
TACGAAAGCTTGAGAATCATATCGTCGCCGCCGCTCGGCCTTGGTCCACACCCTCGGCTGTTTCCTCTCTTATCCACGACTGGCTTGCCGATAAGGTAAACTTTGGCGTTCTAGCCTAAAGTCTAAAACCACTTAGCTATTGGTATTACCCCTTCGGTGGAGGCACGCCTACAACGACACGGTTGGCCCTACCGCGTGCTCGAAAATCTGCTGCTCTTTCGCCCGGCGGGGATCATGGCCACCGAGGGCGCGGCCGAAGCGATTGCGGAAATGGCGGAAAGCTTGATCGGTAAAATGCCGACGCCGAGCTTGGCCATACCGAAGGGCACCCGCTGGGGTGAAGTGACGATCACCCTGAATAGCTTCGATAGCCACGTCGCCACCGTGCTGGTGCGCGGAGTACGGCAACGCATCACCGCCCATGACCTCGACCTGATTGATGGACGGAGCAAAAGCCCGGACCAGCAGTGGGTTTTCCTCAAAGCGCTGGCCGACTGTGGCGGGCATTTTGGCTGGATCGACGGCGAGAAACACACCGCCAACAAGAAATCCAAACTGCGCCTCAGCCAGGCCCTCCGCCGAGCCTTTGGCATCGCGAGTGAGCCGATTGCGTGGCGGAAGGATGACAAGGCATGGGTGACCGAGTTTAGTATTTCATTGAAATAGCCGAGCAGGCGCGTGGGGCGGCTCGTCGAGCGGCTTACGCAGCGATGGGCAGGGTCAACGCCTCCAACGGCGTGACCGTGGCCGTGGCGACGGGTGAAGCGGCGACGGCAGGGGCAATCATCGGCAGGATGCCGAAGAACTGCTCGGCTTCGGCGGGGGTTTTGAGGTCGAGGTAGTGCTTGCGGATGATGCTCTCCGAGTTGCCCGCCTGGAGCGCGGCCTCGCCCATCGAGCGGTATTTTGCGACGTGCATGGAAATGAACGTGTGCCGCATGATGTCATGGGAGAGACCGAACTTTTCGGCGATGCGCGCCCGCTGGTGTTGCAGGTTTTTAGGGATGATCGGGAAGCGGCTGATTGGGTAAGCGGTTAACCAGGCGGCAAGGTTGGCCGGAATGGTGACGTTACGCTTCATCCGGACCTTGGAAACCTCGGGCTCGATCAGGATAACGCCGGTATCGAGCCGGATGTGTTCGGGCTGAAGTTTGAAGATTTCACCGGTGCGAACGCAGGGACGGATCCCGGCAAAGAGCGCCAAGGCAAAGAACGGCACGAGTGCGCCGCCGTCGATTTGCTCAACGTGGCGCATGAGCGCGGCGGACTGCTCGGCGTTCAGGGTCTTGGCCGAGCCGCGCCGGTGGGCGATGCGTAGGTGCGGCACCTTTTCCAGCGGATTGGCAGCCACCCAGTCCTGACAGAAGGCGAACTTGAAAAAGGTGAACAGGATGCCACGCCGGTTGTTGAAAGTCTTCGGCTTGGGGGTGCCGCGGTGGCAATGGGCGGCGAGGACGTCGCGGGAGAGTTCCGCCATTGCTTTGCGGGGAAACCACTTTTTGAGGTCTTCGAGGCGGACGCGGATGTCCTTGAGCTGGCACTCGGACAGCATGCCGTTGGTGTGCTCTCTTGTCTTGGTTTCGAGGTAGGCGGCGACGGCGTCTGCCAGTGTGATCTCGCGTTCGGGGGCGCGGTAGTTGGTGAGCGCGTAATCGAGGTAGAACTCAAGCGACTTGGGCGCGCCGGCCAGACGGCGGAAAGCGGCCTCGGCCTCATGGAGCTGCTCGTCGGTCAGACGGGTGGCGGTGCTGCGGATGCCGGTGTCGGACTGAGCCGCCTTAATATCTAGAGCGTCTTTTTCGGCGCCGGCCTCGACGCGGGTTTTAAAGTTCTTGCGGATGCGCAGGCCGTGGAGCCGGCCATCGACGCGCCAGGAGGTAATACCGTTACGATTTACGAAGCGGGAAACGATGAATGCGGACGGGGACATGTGAAGGTTGCCATGTCAATTGGACAACCTAGTCAGCCCGTTTTGTTAAGTTGCTCAATTAGAGCGAGATAACTGGCGGAGAGGGAGGGATTCGAACCCCCGGGAGCTTTCGCCCCAACGGTTTTCAAGACCGTCGCGATAGACCACTCTGCCACCTCTCCTTCAATCACTTATGCAAGTTTAGCCATTCCGCATTGGCAATCGAATTGACAGTTTTCACTGCTTTACGACTGTGAACGCATGAAGGCGACACGAACAAGGAGGGTCAGCGTGGTAGAAAACCCTCGCTCGTCAACATCCCGCTTTTGCGTGGCGTGGGGGACCGGCAACCGCCCCTCCAAAACCAGTGTCGCCGCATGGTTGGCCCTCCACCCCGACGCCTCGGCCGAAGACCGTGAGCGGTTTACCGCCGGCACCTGGAAGCGAAACCGTAAGTTCTTCAAAACCAAGCAAGAGGCTAACACGTTTGCCTTGGCCAAGGAGGTCGAACTATCCAATGCCGACGCCAAGGGACTGACGCTCTCGTTGCCGCTGCGGGTAATGGCCGCCGAATGCGCAGAAAAGCTGAAACCCTTCGGGTTTACCCTCGCCCAGGCAACCGACCACTTCATCGAACAACTCAAAGCCACCAGGCGGAGCATAACGGTGGGAGCGTTGGTGGACGAATACCTCGGTGCCAAGAAGCGCGCCGGAAAGGCCGAGCGCACACTCAAGGACTTCGCCTTTCGCTTGGCGGGTTTCGAGGCCCACTTCGGCACCGTGCGCGACCCCGAGCGAAAGCTCAAGGAACCAGGCCGCATCATTGAGGAAATCCGTGCCGTTGAAATCGACGACTGGCTACGAGGCCTCAGCCTGTCCCCACAGTCGCAGAACAACTACCGTGCGGTCGTTCATGCTTTTTTTGAATACGCGGTGCGGCGCGACTATGCCAAGACCAACCCGGCAGCCAAGGTGGACAAGGTTAAGCTCGTCGATAAGCCGGCAGCGATCTTCACCCCAGAGGAGTTGGCCGCATTGTTGCCAAAGGCTGGAGCCGATGTGCTGCCGGTTCTCGCGATTGGCGCTTTTGCCGGTCTGCGAATGGCCGAGATTTTCCGCTTGGATTGGGCGGAGGTAGACCTTGAACGCGGATACATCGAGGTCACCGCACGCAAGTCCAAGACGTCGCAGCGGCGGCTCGTAAAAATTGAACCCAACTTGAAGGAGTGGCTGCTTCCTTTTAAAGGCAAAACAGGGCCGGTCTTTGTAGCGAATCGCCGCAAGGAAGGTACCCGCTGTGTTTGGTTTCTGGAATCAGCCGGTCCCCCTTGGCCTCGCCCACAGAGCTGGAGAACTTCCGCGAACATCAACGGGACCGCCACAAGAAGGACCCGCAAAATGTCGCGTTCTATGCGGACACCGTTGCTGACTCGCTGAGCTTTCACGATCTGCCCGACCTCAAGATGGCCTACAGCGTCGTCGAGGGAATCCGGTTAGCCGCAGCGCAGATTCTGGAAATGGAAATCGAGGACATTCAGATCCTCTGCATCCCGCACCTCGACCGTGATACGGTTGACGCCGTGCTCTATGATCCGATGCCGGGTGGCTCTGGATTGCTCGAACAAATGGTCGAGCGATGGTCCGAGGTTTTGGCGGCCGCCCAGGCGATCCTGACATGCGTCAGCGCCTGCCAAACCGCGTGCCTCGACTGCATGCTGCACTTCCGCAACGCGCATTTTCATCGTCACCTCGATAGGCAGAAAGCTCTCGCATTCTATGCGGAGCGAGGGGCACTGGAAACGGCCCAACCCATACCGCCAGCTCAACCGATCTCGCAGAAAGCCGACGCGGCCCAGCCAGCTCATCCGCCGGAGTTTCGACTCCGTGACATGCTGGTGCGAGCAGGCCTAGGCGACCCCGAGGCGCAAAAGGCGATCCCCATCGGCCAGCCGTGGGGACGAACCTTGCCCGACTTCTTCTACCCCGCACCCGATGAACGCCACGAAGGCGTCTGCATCTATTTGGACGGCTTATCGGCGCACATCCACGGCTCGGCCGATTCGCAGGAACGTGACACCCAAATCCGCGAACGCTTGGCCGAAATGGGCTACGAAGTGATCGCGATTCCGAAAACCGCACTCGATGACCGGGATCGCATGGCCGGCTACTTCGGCCGCATCGCCCGCAAACTCCTCACCAAGGAGGAGTCGGATCGCATCAAGAACAACCCTGACTGGTTCGGGGGCGTGAGCTAATCCACTTCACTACCGCGCCCACAAAAGCATTGTCCATCCATGTGAAGTCCACCGAGAGGCCCGCATTCCCTGTTGAGACGTTCCTGGCCGCCGGCATCCCGCGTGAGGGTACGGTGGAACTCAGGGTGAACGGAATAGTTTACTCCTACGGGAAAATATCGACATCGGACCAATGCGGCAACCGGCCACCGATTGATGAGTTAATGGAAATCGCCTACGAGGATGAGTGCAGGGAAGTGCTAAGCGCCGAAGTTGATTGTGAGGGATGCGAGATGACGGAGGGCAGGTCATTGGCGTTCACTTTTGAGACAGGGTTTGCAAAGGATTTCCTCCAGAAGGAATCCCATCGTCACCCAATCGCGGTTCGCAGCACTGGTTTTTCACGGTTTGATTGCGGTCGGGTTATGCGGCCGCCCGCGCTTCGGGTAGACGAACTTGTATTCATGACCCATTCCTGCGGCGACCTGTGGTTAGATGGTAAACCGCTTGTTTGGAGGGATGAGGATTTTGAACACGCCCGCGACTACTTTGTCATCGCTGACGGTGTCCAGTTTACGCACGCGGAATACTGGTGTAATTACGGCGGACGGAAAGCGGAGGTCTTAGAAGCGCTCATGGACTTGCAGCTACCGTGGGGGGATATTCAGCGCGAGGAGGCCGGAACGGTTCTGCGCGACATGCCTGAGCGGTGGGCCAACGTGGCCCGAGATTTTATCCAGCGCCACGGTCGAGCAGCAGCTGAAGCCATCATTGGAGTCGGTCACCTCGCCCCCCTCCTGCAAGGTGTATTATGGGAGCGGCTTACATCTGTGGCCGTAGAGGACAAACGACAACTTCACCTGTGGCCGACAGAATCCACTCACGCCTAAACCCAATGAGACCCGATCACCCCCCACAGCCGCACCCCGAAGCCACGATTCAGGCCGTCCTGCACTTTGTGCGGGAGAATCACATCAGCGCCGTCCATTACTTTGGCTTGGCCGATAAGGGGTTGATCTGCGCGCTCAAGGCCGAGCCGGGCGTTCGGCTAGCGATCACGGACTACTTCAATTTTTGGGGATCGAGTTCGCGTTTTTGGGGTGAGGATGAATCAGAAGATTCCCCCATCCCGGAAGCTCCAAAATGGCAGGAAGGGGTGCTTTGGTGTCAGGAGGGGACGGGGGATGCCCCGATGCTGATTTATGATCTAAGCCCGTCGGACGGGGAGAGCGTGGTTGAAATGATCCCGCGTGGACAATGGGAGAAGGGGTTCGACTTCGTGGCGGTGATTGGCAAAGCCGCCCCGGCCTTCCGGCGACCACTTGAAAAAGGATGGAAATGGTCACGCGCAGGTTGGTTTGGGGTCAGAACTTCACGCCTGTCTCACCCTTAATCTAAGCGACGGGCTGGCTAGATTTGGACGGAATTCATACCCCCGAAACCATTGACAATCCATTGACACTTAGAGGTCGTTTTAGGGCGTTTATCGGGGTCTTGAGTCGGACATGTTCGCAGGTAAGCAAGTCGCTGCTAGGCATAAACTTGGATTTCAAGACCGTCGCGATAGACCACTCTGCCACCTCTCCGTAAACGTCACGAACGGGAAAATCTTCTGCGAGCGGGGCGCTTGTCGAGCTTTCTTCTGGCCCACTCGGGGGTTGCCCTGTTTTAGCCCCCACCCAGTTTGCACTCCAGCTGTGGCCTTCACCCAACACCTTCTCGTCGATGCGGCCAACGTCCTCCACGCCTGGCCGGAGACGCGCACCTTGCTCAAGCGCGACCGCGAGGCGGCCCGCGCCCTGCTGATTCAGCGCCTGGGAGCCCTCCATGACGCCGAGGGTGTTCGCGTCACCGTGGTCATTGATGGGCGCGGCCCCCAACTCGTGCTCGAACACCCCTCCCAGCAAAGTACCTTCGCGGTGATTTACACCCCGCGTTCCCTCACCGCCGATGATGTGATCGAACAGATGGTCGGGCGCTCCGCGCAACCCGCCGCCTGCGAAGTAGCCACAGGCGATCAGGCCCACCGAAACACCATCGAGGCCACCGGTGCCGTCTGGTTGCCGACCGCTGACCTGCTCGCGCGCGTCGAACGGGCCGAACGGCGCCTCCAATCCCAGGTTGCCGGAATTAATCGCACCAACGCACACCAATGGGGTCGGCGCTAAGCGCCATGCGTGAAACCGCCAGCGAATTAAACCCAGTTAAACAGCAGGCCGTAGCCGAGCTACAAGGACTCTACGGGGCATTCACCTTTCCCGAACGCCTGCTGCAGCAGATCTGGCAACGCGGCGACTACGACAGCACCGACGCCGCGACCCAGGCGGGACAGCCGCTCAAAATACGTTATCCCGGCCGGTGGAATCACCTGGGCGGGCCGGATTTCGCCGGGGCACGTCTGCACCTGGAAGGCCATGAAATAACCGGCGACGTGGAGCTGCACCTCCACGCGAAAGACTGGGATTCGCACGGGCACGCCGCTGATCCGGCCTACGCCAACGTGGTGCTGCACGTGGTGCTGTTTCCCTGCGAGTCGGCAGTCACGCGCGGGTTTGGCGGGCGGACAATCCCGATCTTCTGCCTACTGCCCCGCTTGCATCATGGGCTGGAGGAATACGCCACCGAGGCGGCAATCGAGCAATTGGCCGGGCGCCCGCTCCACCAGGCGCAGGAAACCCTGGGCACACTGAGCAACGAGGCACTCGCCCGCCTGCTTCAACAACACGCCGCGCAGCGCTGGCGCAGCAAAGTCCACTTTGCCGGCGAACGGCTCAAGCGGTTGGGCTGGTCGGCGGCCTGCCATCATGCCGCCCTGGAAATTCTCGGTTACCGCTTTAACCGGGCTCCAATGCTGCGCGTCGCCACCGCCCATCCCTTCGCCGAATGGGTGCAGGCCCGGGTGGCAACTGATCCAATCTTCGCCGCGGGGGCCGAACACTGGAGTCTGCACGGGGTGCGCCCACTCAACCACCCCCGCCTGCGCCTGCGCCAATACGCGGAGTGGTGCCGAGCGCGCCCGGATTGGGTGGAGCACCTGCGCGCCTCCACCGTCTGGAGCACCTGCTTGGCGCCACCTTCGCAGGGGGATCACCTCGGTACGTGGCGCCGCCAGACCAAACTCAGCGCCCTCCGCGCCCGGCTGAGAGCAGAACTTTGCGGCGACCGCATTAGCGGCGGCCGCTTCGATAATCTACTCGGGGACGGCTTTATGCCCCTGCTGGCGGCCGAAACCGGCCAGGATTTGGCCGGAGTCTGGGCGGGCTGGTTCGCGGGCGACGCCCCGGAGTCAGCCGGGCGGGTACTCAAGTCGCTGGGGGTCTTTGACGGCCGAAAGAGGCCGGTTTCACAGGGGCCGATCCAAGGTTTGCTGGGCTGGATGATGGAGCAAGAACGGCGTGCACGCGACGAGATGCACGCAAGGGATGGGCGCGGGACTTGACAAAAAATTACCGCGCAAGCTACCTTGCCCCTTTCTAACAACGTTCACTTTCCAAAAGGTGGGCCCTATGGCCCGCCTTTTTTTTACTAAATATACATCCTATGAGCAGCGAAATTCTTTCAGTTCTCGAATACATGGAGAAGGAAAAGGGCATTGGTCGGGCCGACATGATCGCCGCGATCGTCAATGCCATCAAAACCGCTGCGCTTAAAAGTGTTAACGCGGGCCAGGAACTCAAAATCGAGATCAACCCCAAGAACGGCCAGCTCCACGCCTGGTCGCTGCTAAAAGTCGTTGATTCCGTGAGCAATCCGCGGGCTGAGATCCACATTGAAAAGGCCCAAGCACTCAAGCCTGGCGCCCAACTGGGCGACGTTCTGGAAAAGGAACTCGATCCGGCCACCCTCGGCCGCATCGCCGCGCAAACCGCCCGCCAGGCCGTCATGCAAAAGCTGCGCCAGTTCGAGAAGGACCGCGTGTATGACGATTTCAAGGACGTGATCGGCAACATCGTCACCGGCACGGTTCGCCGCAAGGAGCGCAACGACATCTACATCGATTTGGGCAAGGCCGAGGCGGTGTTGTCCGTCAAAGAGCAGGTTCCCGGCGAGGAATACCAGCCCGGCGACCGTATTCGTTGCCTGCTGCTCTCGATCGAGAGCACCCCGCGTGGCCCGGAGCTCATGCTCACCCGCGCCAGCCCCAAGTTTGTCCGCCGTTTGTTCGAGGTTGAGGTCGGCGAAATCGCCGATGGCACGGTGAAAATCGAGGCGTTTGCCCGCGAGCCGGGCTACCGCACCAAGATCGCCGTGGTCAGCACCGACCCCAAGGTAGATCCGGTCGGCGCTTGCGTCGGCGCCCGCGGCGCCCGCGTCAAGACCATCGTGCGCGAGCTCAACGGCGAGAAAATCGACATCATTAACTATTTTGCCGACCCCAAGCAGATGGTGATCGAGGCGCTCAAGCCGGCCATGCCGCGCGAGATCGTTCTCGATGAGAAAAACCACCGCATCCTGCTCAAGGTTGCCACCGAGGACTTGGCGATTGCCATCGGGCGCAAGGGCCAAAACGCCCGCCTGACCTCACGGCTGATCGGCTGGCGCCTCGACATCGAGGAGTTCCTCGCCGTCTCCACCGACCCGCGCGCCGTTGCCACCAACACCCTGGTCAAAACATTCGATCTGGATCCGGTGCTCGCCGAGCGCCTTGTTGCCATCGGCATCAACTCGCCCGCCGCCTTCGAGGGCGTGGGGGCCGACGACTTGGTGGACGCCGGTTTCACCTCTGAGGAAGCCGCCACCATCATCAGCACCGTCGGTAACACCCAGTAACGTTCGCCGCGTCGTCTTTTTCATTCCGTCACTTTTCATCAGCCGCCAATTATTTAATGAGCATCCGCATTCACGAACTCGCCAAACGACACAACATGGAGGCCAAGGACATGTTGGCCTTGCTCAAGGAGCGTGGCTTCGTGACTGCAGACACCAAGTCGGTCTCCAGCACGCTCAACAAGATCTACGAAGAGGAGATCGAGAAGGAGTTTGCGGCCAAAGCTCCGGTGGTCGTGGCGGAAGCGCCCGCCCCGGCGCCTATTGAACCGGTGGTGGCTGAACCCGTCGCCCACAAAGTCCCCAGCGTGAAAAGCGCCGAGGATGTCGTCCGCGAGAAAGAAACCGCCAAGGCAGCGCTGCTGGCCGCTGCGGCTCCCGCGCCGGTTTCCGCGCCCAAGCCCGCCCCGGTGGCTTCTGCTCCGGTTGTATCCACGTCCGCCCCACGTCCGGTCTCGGTTCCGCAACCGCTGCCGACACGCCCTATGGCCTCGCCCGCACCCGTTCCGCCCATTTCTCGTCCGGCTGTGGTCTCCGCCCCGGCATCCGCCCCGCTGCGCCCTCCGGTAACCGCCCAGGTCGCCCCGGCGTTTGCCTCCGCCCCGCGCCCGGCCCCCGTCCTCCCGCCGCCGGTCGCCCGTCCGGCGATGGCTTCCTCCCCCTCCCCTGCCCCGGTTTCCGCCCCCCGCGCCCCGATGCCGCTGCCCGGCGCACCCCGTCCGGCCCCGGCGATCGTGTCCGCTCCCGGTAACCCGGCGATGCGCTCCACTCCGCCCGCGCAGACCGTCACCATCACCACCGAGGGCGATGTGAAAATCATCCACCTCAAGCCGCCGATCATCGTCCGTGATTTCGCGACCGCTCTGAGCATGAAACCCTTCAAGCTCATCTCCGAGCTGATGGAGATGGGTATCTTCTCCTCGATGAATCAGGCCATCGATGAGCCGGTGGCCGTCAAGGTCGCCGCCAAACACGGCTTCATGCTCGAGATCAAGCACCGTGGCGAAGCCGCGCAGCAGATCCAGCAGACCGCCAAGGAAAAAGCCCATCACAAGGAAAAAGCCGCCGCCGAAGCCGAGGTGCAGAACCTCGCTCCCCGTCCTCCCGTTGTTTGTATCCTCGGTCACGTCGACCACGGTAAAACCTCCTTGCTCGACGCCATCCGCAAGGCCGACGTTTGCGCCGGTGAGGCGGGCGGCATCACCCAGCATATCGGTGCGTACCAAATCGAACACGCCGGCAAGAAGATCACCTTCCTCGACACCCCGGGCCACGCCGCTTTCAGCAAAATGCGTGCGCGCGGCGCCGATGTCACCGACATCGCCGTGCTGGTGGTTGCAGCCGATGACGGCTTCATGCCCCAGACCGACGAGGCTCTTAAGCATGCCCAAAATGCCGGCGTCACCCTGATGGTGGCCGTCAACAAAATGGATGCTCGCGGCGCCAACATCGAGCGCGTCAAGCAGCAGATGCAGGAGCGCAACATCGCCCCTGAAGACTGGGGTGGCGAAACCGTTACCGTGCCCGTCTCGGCGCTCAAAGGCACCGGTATCAGCGATCTGTTGGACATGATTCTGCTCCAGGCCGACGTGCTCGAACTCAAGGCCAATCCGAAGGCCGAGCCCACCGGTATCATCATCGAGTCCCAGATTGAAGTGGGCCGCGGCCCGCTGGCTACCGTCATCGTCCAGCGCGGCACCCTGCGCGTGGGCGACGCCATCGTCTGTGGACCGCACTGGGCGAAGGTGCGCGCCATGTTTGACGACGCCGGCAAGAACCTCAAGGAGGCGCCCCCGTCCACTCCGGTGCGCGTGATCGGCTGGTCCGGCGCGCCCGATAGCGGTGCCGAGTTCCGCTCGACCAAAAACGCCCGCGAAGCTGAGCAACAAGCCGAGCAGGCCGAGCATCTCATCCGCAAGACCACCGGCCAATCCGACGCTGCCCCCAAGGAGGTCTCCATCGAGAGCCTGTTTGCCAACATCGCCGCCACCCAGGCCAAGGTGCTCAAGTTGATCATCAAGACCGACGTGTTCGGCTCGACCGAGGCCGTGCGCAACGTCCTCGAGAACATCAAGAGCAACAAGGTTTCCCTCGAAATCGTTTCCGTCGAAGTGGGCTTGGTGTCCAAGACCGACATTCTCATGGCCAGCGCCGCCGGCGCGGTCGTGGTGGGCTTCAACACCAAACTCGAAAACGGCGTCACCGCCGTCGCCAAACACCACGGGGTGCGCATCGAGACTTACGGCATCATCTACGAGTTGGCCGACAAGGCCCGCGACATGATGGCCGACCTACTCGACCCTGACCTCAAGGAAACCAAAACCGGTGCCGCCGAGGTTCGCGCGACCTTCCCGCTCGCCAAGGGTTTTGTGGCCGGCTGCTTGGTCACCGAGGGCAAGATCACCCGCAACGCCTCCGCCCGTCTCCGCCGCAAGAAGGAGATCATCTACGAGGGCAAAGTCACCACGCTCAAGCGCTTCAAGGACGACGCCACCGAGGTGCGCGCCGGTATCGAATGCGGTATCAAGCTGGGTGATTTCAACGGGTATGAACCCGGTGACGTCATCGAGTGCTACGAGATCACCAAGGTTCGCGCCTCGCTCTGATTTCCGGCTGCGACTCGCCTTAACCCGGCGAGTCGCTTCACTTAAAAAATGTCCACCCGCACCCTTCGCGTTAACGAGCTCATCCAGCGCGAGCTCAGTGCCATCCTGCGCACCATTTACAAGGACGAGGCCGTGGCGATCACCCTCACCGGCGTCCAAGTCTCCCCCGACCTGCACGAAGCCCGGGTGTTCGTCGCGGTCACTGGCGACGAAGAGGAGGCCGAGAAATGCCTGCGCTGGCTCAAGCACAACTCCAAGGATTTCCGCTTCGAGTTGGGCCGTCGCATCGTGCTCAAGCACATGCCGCATTTCACCTACTTGATGGATGTGTCCACCGACCGCGGTAACCGCATTCTTTCGGTACTCGATGAAATTGCGGCCCAGGACAAGGCGCGCAACGCCGCCCAACCGCCCCCGGCCGACCAAGGTTAACGCGTGGAGTTGATCTACCCCGAGTTCTACGACCGCTTTGCGGCTTTTCTGCGTTCGTTGGAGAATCAACGCGTCGTGGTCATTTCGCACGCGCGGCCCGACGGTGATTGCATCGGCTCGCAAGTGGCCCTCACCCGGGTGCTGCGCGCCCTGGGCATCGACGCGATTTGCGCCAACCCCGACCCGACGCCACGGCGCATCCAGTTCGCTGTGGGCGACACCCCTTTGGTGCGCTTTGAAGGTCTGCCCGCCGGCCCACTCACCGCCATTTACGTGGACTGCGCCGATCAAAGCCGCGCCGGCGAGAAGTTTAAAACGCGTTTCCCCGCGCCGTTTGCCAACATCGACCACCACCTGTCCAACGACGGGTTCGCCGCCCACAACTTCATCGATGTAGGCTCGGCCGCCACCGCCGAAATCCTCGCAGGGCTATTCATCGACCACCACCTGCCGATTGACGCCCAAGCCGCGCAGTCGCTTTACGCCGGCATTGCCACCGACACCGGCCAGTTCCGCTTCAACTCAACGTCCCGGCGCACCTTCATGATTGTCGGTGAATTGATGGCCCGCGGGGCCCAGCCCGCCGCCGCCGCCGCCGAACTCTACGAGCGCGAAACCCCCGGCAAACTCGACCTGCTCCAACGCTTTCTCGCCTCCCTGCGCTACGAATGCGACGGCCGGGTCTGCATTGGCAGTCTGCCCGACGGCATCTATGCCGCCACCGGAACCAGCCAAGAGGACGCCGAGGGGCTGGTCGACTACGCCCGGTCAATCGAAGGCGTGGACATCGGGGTTCTAATCGAGGAGCAGTCCGGCTCAATCAAGGCCAGCCTACGCGCCAAAGACCCCGTCTACCGCATGGATCTGATCGCCGCCCGCTTCAACGGCGGCGGCCATGCTTGTGCCGCCGGCCTTAACCAGAAAAACATCGAGGTGGATACCTTCCGCGCCCAACTCGTCGCCGCCCTGCGCGAGCAACTCGAAGCCGTGGCCTCACTCAAAAAAACCACCCGCTGATGCTCGCACCGACAAAAGAATTTGATGGCGTGCTCCTGATCGACAAACCCGGCGCGCATACCTCCCACGACGTGGTTGCCCGGCTTCGCGGCATCCTCAAAATGAAACGCATCGGCCACGCCGGCACCCTCGACCCGATGGCCACCGGCCTGCTGGTCATGTTGGTGGGCAAAGCCACGCGTCTTTCCCAGTACCTGATGAGCGTGGAGAAAGAGTACACCGGGACGATCGAGCTGGGAAAAGTGACCAACACCCAGGATGCCGAGGGCGATGTTCTCACCACCCTGCCCGTGCCGGCACTCAGCGAGGCGGACGTGCGCCAGGCGCTCGCCGGCTTCCTCGGCGACCAGTACCAGATCCCGCCGATGTTCTCGGCCATCAAGATCGCCGGGAAGCCCCTTTATAAAAGCGCCCGCGCCGGCGAGGAAGTGGAACGCGAACCCCGCTTTATCCGGGTGATGAACTACGAGCTGACCCGCTGGGAGTCCCCAGAAATTGACTTCCGCGTGCTCTGCACCAAAGGCACCTATGTGCGCACGCTCGCCCACGACCTCGGTCAGCGCCTAGGCTGTGGCGCCCACTTGAAAGCGTTGCGCCGCATCTCCTCCGGCACGCTCAACGTCTCCCGGGCTGTCACGCTCGAACAGTTGCAAAAAATGACGCCGGCCGAAATCGACCAGGTGCTTATACCCGCCTACGAGGCCGCGCCCAGCGTGGCCTTCGGTTAACACCCAGCGCGCGGGCGATTTCACCAGGTCTTTTTGAACCCGTTGTTTCGCCGTGCCGACCCGCTGCTACACGTCAATCGAGGAGGCCGCCGCCGCGCTGCCCGCCGGACCGCTCCATTTGGCCATCGGCATGTTCGATGGCGTTCACCTCGGCCACCATGCGGTCATTGAGTCGGCGGTGCATTCGGCCCGGCGCAGCGGCGGGGTCGCGGCCGTGCTCACCTTCTGGCCCCACCCGAGCCGCCTGTTCCGGCCGGAATCCCCTGTGCAGTTGATCATGACCCCGGCTCTCAAGAACCGGCAACTCACCCGGCTCGGAGTCAATGCGGTCATCACCCAGTTGTTTGACCGCCAGTTCGCCAGCATTGAGGCGGACGAATTCCTGCCCCGGCTTAAACGCTTGTTGCCCCAACTCGCCACGATCTATGTGGGGGAAAACTGGCGCTTCGGCAAAGGCCGCCTGGGCGACATCCACCTGCTGGTGAAATCCGCCCGCGCCTTGGGAATCAATGTCGTTAGCGCCCAGCGGATTAACCAGAATGAGGAGCCCATCAGCAGCACGCGGATCCGCGGTTATCTCACCGAGGGCAAATTGGAAGAGGCCAACGCGCTGCTCGGCTACACCTACTTTGCCGAGGGCGTGGTCACACCCGGCAAGCAACTCGGCCGCACGCTCGGATTCCCGACACTCAACGTGGCTTGGGAACCCGACCTGCGTCCGCGTTTTGGGGTTTATACCGTGCTCGTGTCGGGGTACAAAACCGCAACCCCGCTGCCGGCAGTGGCCAACTATGGGCTGCGCCCGACGGTAGAAAACTCCACGGTTCCGCGCCTGGAGATCCACCTGCTCGCCCCTTGCCCGTTTGGCGTGGGCGACGAGTTACAGATTGAATGGCTGAGCTTCCTGCGCCCGGAAAAGCGCTTCGAGGGGGTTGATGCCCTGCGGGCGCAAATCGCCGCGGACCGCGCGGCGGCGGTGGACTGGTTTGCCCTGCACCCGCCCCAGCCACCGGCCTAACGGTTTTCAGACCACGTGGTGGCTCTTGAAAAACTTGCGCGCCAAGACAAGCAACTGGTCGTCGCTCATGTGGTGCTCATTGACCGTGACCGTGCCAATAATCCGGCCAGCCAAATCGGGATGGTGTGACTTAACCCAGCCAACAAACTGCTGCATGCAGCTGCCCGTGCCGGTTCCCGCGCCGATCACCAACACATTGGGGGCTGCCTTGAGGGCCTGCGCCACGCTGGCGAAATATGCGTTCTGCCCGTGGGGCTCCCGGCTATGCGAAAAGTCGGCGGAATCCACCGTGTGGCGAAAGTGATCGGTCGTGGCCGGTGGCTGGATCGGGAGCGCTTGGGTGCCGGTTTGATCGGAATTAAAAATCCGGGCCTGGTGATGGTCGATCACAAGAACCCAATGCGTCGAGGGCTCGCCGGTCTCAGGGGGGACTTCCTCAGTGTGCAGCAGAAAATCACGGAGGGCGTTGAGTTCATTGATGTCGCTGACCTCCTTGGTCAGCGGAGGACGTACGACCAGGGTCTGGCCACGGCGGGTAAAGCGCAGGCTGCCGTTGGGCTTTTCCTCCACTTGGCAAAGTTCCCTAAGCATGGCGGTCACTTCGCGCCAGCCGATGTTGTACAAAGTCGGGTGCTGGAAGATCCGCTGGTACGTCTGCAGGTGGTTTTCCGTCAGTGTGCTGGAGGCATTCATAACGTTTTTTTCCAAGGCATTAAGTTGAGCAAGGGGGGCCGCGGACCGGCCGCGTTGCCGTTGCCCTAACAATGCCCCAGAAGTTGGCTTTCAGCCATGGGGTCTATCCCGAAAGCGATGCTTAAAACGGCCCGTGAAAGTCCCCTCACGGAAAAACGCCCGCTCGCCCCCCCCCCTGCGGAGGCCTAGGCCAAGACAGGGGAACCGCGGCAAACCCAACCAGCGCTCGGGCCTACAGCGGGCGGGAGCCTCCCCCAAGAGACTCCGCCTAACCTCGTTTACCCGAGTGGGGACTAAATCACTCTTCGCGCCGGTTACTGCCCATCAAAATCATAACCACATGCAGCAATGAGCCCAATGCCGCCACAAACGCGGCCACATAGGTCAGGGCAGCGGCATCAAGGGTCTCGTTGGCCCCCTTGATCTCGTCCTTGTCGAG
>CAMBUJ010000062.1 GCA_945871005.1 Opitutus sp. GAS368
CCACAAAAACCTGGCCGGTGACGGTTACGGTGTCCGCGACGGAGCTCAGGGTGAGCTGGGCCGAGGAGCTGGAGTTGATCGCCAGTGCCGGTGCTGCATCAGGCAGTTTGAACTGATCCCAGGCCAGCTCATGGCCGGCCTTGGCCCAAGCGGTGTCGTGGTTTAAGCGGAAGCTGAGCTCGAGGAAATACTCCACACCGGGTGCGGGTGTAAACGACTTCACCGGGACCGTAAGCTGGGTCGTCGCATAGGGAGCGAGATCCGGGGCCGGTAAATCGCCGGATTGGATCAATTTACCATCGCCGGTGAGCTTCCATTCGATTTTGGCGATGTCTTTCATGTTGGTGAAGTCGTACCAATTTTTCACTTCAAAGGTGCGGGCGGCGAGATCGAGGGGTTGGCTGCGGATGTACTGGTAAACGTGTTTGACCTCGTTGAGCCCGGGATGGGGCGCGCGGTCGGGAGTGACCAGACCGTCGCAACTGGAACTGCCGTTGTTGGGCACTTTATCCGGGCCGATCTCGCCGCCGATGGCCCAGAAGGTTTTGTCGCCGGGCTGAGTGGGCCAGAAGCGTTCGCGATTGGGGCGATTTTGGGGCTGGCGGAGGGCTTGGTCGGCCCAGTCCCAGATGGACCCGCCCTGGATGTAGGGCTTGAGCGCGTAAATGGGTTCCCAGTAATCCCAGAGACCGCCGGTGCTGTTGCCCTTGGCGTGGGCGTATTCGCAAAGAATGAAGGGGCGCGTTTGCGGCTGGCTGGAGTGCTTCGCCTGCACCTCAACCGAGGCGTACATCGGGCAAATAATGTCGGTATGCGCACGGCTATCGGCCTTTTCGTACTGCACGGGGCGGCTGGCGTCGCGCTGCTTAATCCAGGTGTAGGTGGCCTGGAAATTGGGACCATCGCCCGCTTCGTTGCCCAGGGACCAGATGATGATGGAGGCGTGGTTCTTGTCGCGTTCCACCATGCGGACCGTGCGATCCATGTGCGCGGCCAGCCAGTCGGGGTTCTTGGCTAAGTTTTTATCATCCTTCATCAAAGCGTGGCTCTCAATATTGGCTTCGTTAATCACATAGAGGCCGTATTCATCACACAGGTCATACCAGGCGGGAACATTGGGGTAGTGGCTGGTACGCACCGTGTTAATGTTGTACTGCTTCATCATCACGATGTCTTGGACCATGCGCTCGTGGGTCACGACGTGACCGAGATCGGGGTCGTGCTCGTTGCGATTGACGCCCTTGATCAGCACGCGGCGACCATTGACCAAGAGGTTGCCCGCTTTGATTTCCACCTGGCGGAAACCCACTTTGGCTGGAATGACTTCGATCACTTTGCCAGCACTGTCCTTGAGGGTAAGTAACAACTGGTAACGATTCGGGCTCTCGGCCGACCACTTCAGGGGGGTGGAAACCGACGAAATCAGTGACACCTCGGTTTCGCCGCTGGCGGGTGATTTAAGGTCGGCGCGCGGGGCGGCAATCTGCTTACCCGTGGCGTCAAGCAAGGTGGCTTCGACGGAGGCCACTGCAGGGGCGCTGGTGGTGTTCTGGACTTTGACGTTTACGGTGAGTTTCGCATCACGATAGTCGGCGTCCAATGCGGTCTTCACCTCGAAGTCGCGGATGTGCAGCTGCGCCGGGGACCATAGATAGACGTCGCGAAAAATTCCGCTTAGACGCCAGAAATCTTGATCTTCCAAGTAAGAGCCGTCGGACCAGCGGAAGTTTTCCACGGCGAGCAGGTTTTCGCCCGGCTTAAGGAAGGCGGTGATGTCGAACTCGACCGGCGTGCGGGAATCTTTGCCCAGGCCGACCTTCTGGCCGTTTACCCAGAGATGAAAGAACGAGTTTACACCGTCGAAAGTGATCAGAACGCGGCGACCGTCCCAGTCGCTGGGGACAGTGAAGGTGCGGCGGTAGGAGTTGACGGTGTTGTAGGCATTATCCTCGGGCACGAAGGGAGGGTTGGCCGGGGAGGTTTTGGAGGTCCAGGGGTAGGCGACATTCATGAAAATCGGCACGCCATGACCCTGCATTTCAACATTGGCGGGAACGGGAATCGTCGTCCACTTGGCGTCATCAAAGGACGGCAACCAGAAATCGGCGACGCGGCCGAGGGGGTTGGCGGAGTAGTGATACTTCCACTCGCCGTTGAGCGAGTGATAGAAGGGGGACTTGACCCGCTCGGCGTTGGACACCGGCCCGATTTTGAGGGCGGTGGCGACATCGGGTGCGATCACCATCGTCGCGTGTGGCGGGAGGTTGTTGACCCCGGTGAGCTGGGGATTCTCCCAGTCACGCAAAGGACCGGTCGGGGCGGGCGGGAGCGTGACCGTTTTCGCGGGCTTATCTTTCGCTTTATCTTTCTCCTTAGCCGCGTGCACCGAAGGTGCGAGGAGCAAGGCCCCGGCTATACACAGGGCAAAGGTTTTCAGGATTTTTAGGGAGGGCATTTTATATGGGCCTTAAGGAATACTGGCGGCCAGCGCGGCGGCGTCCCGGCCCATAATCAAATGCAACACCCCGTCCGCGACTTTTTGCTCGGCGAGGCAACCGGCTCGTTGCAAGGCGGCGGAGTCAATTTTCCGCGCATCCGTGTATTCGACGCGCAGTCGGGTGCCAGCGATGACCGTAAGACTACGGATGTTTGACCGGCCGCCGAGGGCTGCATCCAGACTCGCCCGCCGTTGACCATGGACGGGGTCAGCTCCCGAAGCAGGGGCCACGCTGTTGGTGGAGGCCAAGGGCGCTTGGGCGGCTACGACCGCACCCGGACCTTGAGCGGCGTCGCCAGCGCGGGCCAGGCATTCCTGCATATCTGTTTTCAGATTTTCCGAAAGCGGGCCAAAGATGGCTTGTACCCCATTGCCCACCTTCACGACGCCGGCCGCGCCTAGCGCCTTGAGTTGCGCTGCATCTACTTGGGCGGGATCACGTACAGAGACTCGCAGGCGGGTGATGCACGCATCTAAGCTGGTGATATTGCCGCGCCCGCCAAAAGCAAGGATCAGGGCAAGTGCTTTACCACCCGTGGTGGCCGTTTCGGGCTTGAGCGAGCGTAAAGCTTCAGAGGTCGCAGACGCGTTGACCGCAGTATCAAGCTCACGGCCCGGGGTCTTTAGATTAAAGCGCAGGATCACAGCTCGAAAGACGCCATAGTAGATTGCGGCGTACACAGGACCGATCACCATGACCCACCAAGCGCCGATAGCGTTTTTGCCCAAAAGATTAAACACCACGTAGTCGATGCCACCTTGCGAGAAGGTAAAGCCCATGTGCATGCCGAGCGTGTTAGCGACAAAGTGACAGGATGCGGCGAGGAGCGAATGGATGACGTAGAGACCCGGCGCCACAAAAAGGAAGGCGAACTCGATTGGCTCAGTGATACCCGTGAGAAACGAGGTCAGTGCTGCGGCAATCATTAGACCGCCCACACGTTGTTTATGCTCGGGCTTGGCGCATTGCCACATCGCGATGGCTGCGGCGGGCAGGCCAAACATTTTAAAGAAAAAGGCCCCTGCGAGCACACCCGCTGTGGGATCACCGGCAAAGAACCGGTTAATATCACCGGAGACTATTTTGCCGGCGGAGTCGGTATAAGCACCCATTTCGAAAAAGAAGGGCACGTTCCAGATGTGATGGAGGCCGAAGGGGATGAGTAAACGCTCGAATAATCCGTAAACCGTGGCCGCAGTGCGCGGATCACTCACGGCCGCCCAGTGCGAGAAGGCATTGATAGCTCCCTGCACAGGCGGCCAGATGACTGACAATACGACACCGAGCACGATGGCGCAAAGCGCCGTGACGATCGGCACAAAGCGTTTGCCGGCAAAAAAGCCCAGATAGGTCGGCAATGATATTCGATAATATTTGTTGAATAAATAGGCCGCGAGACCGCCGGCCAAGATGCCGCCAAAGACGCCCGTTTGCATGGCTTTAATTCCCATGATCAGGGATGGCGCGACGCCCCAAACCGCAGCCATGACGCCGAGGGTGGCATTCATCACCAAGAAGCCCACGACGGCGGCGATGGCAGCTACGCCGTCGTTTTCCGTGAAACCAAGTGCGACGCCGATGGCGAAGATCAACGGTAGATTACCGAAGATGACATCGCCCGCGTTTTTCATCAGCTCGGATACGAGCGGCGGGATAAACTCAAAACCGGCGGCACCGAGGCCGAGGAGCAGACCTGCCACGGGCAGGACGGCGACCGGAAGCATTAAGGCTTTCCCGATTTTTTGTAGGAATGAAAAGGCGTTCGTTAACATAAATAGAGTGGGCGGTGGCTGGTTTTTATCGTGCGAGTTCGCGGGCTGGGCGGGTGATCGTGAGTGGCGGGGTTTAGGCCGGGGTGGCGGCAAACGTGAGCAAGCGGGCCCGGACTTCGGCTGGGGTGGAGAGCGCGAGCAGCTCGGCCGCGAGGGCGATGCAGCGTTGGCGATCACACCGGGAGACGGCGGCCTTGATCGCCGGAATGGCCGGCACCGGCACTGAGAGTTCATCCACTCCGAGTCCGATGAGGGCCGGCACGGCCAATTCTTCTCCGGCCAGGCCGCCGCACACACCCACCCAGCGGCCGTGTGCATGCGCTCCGTCGCAGGTCATCTTGATTGCGGTGAGCACGGCGGGGTGCAGCGCATCGGCTTGTTTTGCCAAGCGTGGATGGCCGCGGTCCATGGCGAGCACATATTGAGTGAGGTCGTTGGTGCCGATGGAGAAAAAGTCGGCCTCGCGGGCCAGGTGGCTGGCGAGTAGCGCAGCGGCGGGCACTTCAATCATCACCCCGACCTGCACCGCCGGTCCGCCGAGCGCTTGACGCTCTTCTTCGAGCATGGCTCGCGCTGTCCGGAGTTCGTCGATCGAGGTCACCATCGGGAACATCACGTGCAGCCGGGTAAACGAAGCCGCCCGCAGGATGGCGCGGAGTTGCGGGCGCAGGATTTCGGGACGGTCCAAGCCGACGCGCAGCCCACGCATGCCCAGGAACGGGTTTTCTTCTTTGGGCAGGGGAAGGTAAGACAGCGGCTTGTCGCCGCCCACATCCAGCGTGCGCACCACGAGTGTGCGTTCCTGGCCCAGTGCCTGTGCCACGGCAATATAGGCGGTGGCTTGTTCATCCTCGCTCGGAGCCGTATCCCGGTGGTCAAACAAAAATTCCGAGCGCAACAGCCCTACTCCGTCCGCTCCTTGCGCGACCCCGGCCTGCGTCTCGGCCGCGCTGGTGACGTTGGCCGCCACTTCGATACGCACGCCATCGAGCGTGGTCGCGGGCAGGTGTGCCCCGGCGAGATTTTGGAGTTGGCGAGCGTCCCAAGCCGCACGCTTTTTTGCCGCCTCGGCGATGGCGTCCGCGCTCGGGGCGAAAGCGAGCGTAGCGGCGGTGCCGTCGAGGATAACCGTGGTGCCCTCCACAAGGTTGAGCACCTGTGCCTCGATCCCGCACACGGCGGGAAGGCCGAGGGAGCGGGCCAAAATGGCTACATGACTGGTGGCCCCGCCCGTGGTGGTGCAAAAACCCAGCACGGCCCCAGGCTCGAAACGCGCAGTATCGGAAGGGGTGAGCTCTTCGGCGATCAAGATAGACCCCAGGGGCACGGAGTGGGCACGGTCTTCGACTCCGACGAGTAAGGCCAACACTCGGCGGCCGACATCGCGTAAATCGCTCGCTCGCTCGCGGAGCAACGGGTTGGCCAGGCCGGCCAAGATCGTGGCCTGTTGGTGGATCGCTGCCTGCCACGCGAAGGCGGCACTTTGGCCCGCAAGGATACCGGCGCACACGGCGTCCTTGAGCTCAGGATCTTCCAGCAATTCGCCGTGTGCGTGCAGGATTTGACGTCGGGCGGCGTCGGTATCCTCGGCAGCTTGTGTAGCCAGAACCGCTCGGGCGCTAATCATGGCTTGCGCAAACGCAGCCTCCTCCTGTGCCGGAGGGCCACCACGCTCGACCACCGTAAGCTGCTCCCGGCGTAAATGAAACACCGTGCCGATGACGAGGCCGGGCGACGCGGAGACGCCGCGCAGCAAACCGTCCTCGGGCGGCGACGCGCTGACTGCGGGCGCGACTGGCGGCACGACGACCGGGGCGGGTGCCGGTTCGGCTCGGTGACTGGCCTGCGCCGAATGCAGATCTTCTCCGCACCCGGAGGCCAAAAGCTCGGCCAACGCCGCGACCGCAGCTGCAGCATCGCTGCCATTGGCTGTGACGACCACGCGGTCCCCTTGACGCGTCTCCAAGCCCATAATGGCGACAACCGAGCGGGCATTGGCGGTGGCTGAAGGGCGTTGACCCTCGGCTTGCCGGATCAATCGAATATCACCGGAATAACGCTTGGCTGAGGCACTTAAAGTAGCGGCAGGCCGTGCATGCAGTCCCACTGGATTGGGCAACGTAATCGGGTCAGAGGAGACCAACGGTGTCGTGAGCGTCGGGGCGGTGACGACGCTCGCCTCCACCTCTTTAAGAAACACGGTAAAGGCCACGTCGCGCCCGGCCTGAACACGCCCCAGGGTCGGGCGCAGGGACTTAATCCTATCTACATTGGCGACCAACACTTGCGTTAGTAAACTCGCCGCGCCACAGGCCACGCGATCGGCTTCAAAGGTGAGTAAGCGCTGCCCTACAGATACGCGATCGCCCTCTTTCACGAAGGCCGCAAAACCCTCTCCCTTGAGCCTGACCGTATCGATGCCGACATGGAGCAGCAGCTCCAGCCCGTGCGGGGTGCGTATCGTCAACGCATGGCGCGCCGCGTGGAGTTGAGTGATTTCCCCGGCCACCGGAGCCAGCACCTCGTAATCCACCGGGTCGATGCTGATACCGTCACCCACCATACGTTGGGCAAACACCGCGTCGGGTACGTTTTCCAAGGGCACCATGATGCCAGACAGCGGGGCAAAAATATCCACTTGGTCGGGCGCAGGTTCGGACTTTTCCAACCGCAGCGTAAGCAAGGGGCTACCCGACACCACGGAGCCAGAAGCGGCATTCAAATTCTCCAGCCGCCAGCCGACCGGCAAAGCGGCGATATGGAGCAGGAGTTGCAGCGAAGAGACATGTTGACCGAGTTGCTCGGGATCAAAAGTGAAGAGGGAATCGTGGGCCGTGATCTTGCGGCCCACCGTGAGCGGAGCCAGCAGTGCCGCGGCGCTGGCTTGGGCGGTGGCGTCGTGGCCGCAGCCCAATTGCACCCAAAGCATCAGCCCATCATCACTTAAAAGGGTGAAGGTGAAGCTCTCTGGATCTATAGATTGAATAACGCCACTCGCGGGGGAGCGAAATTCATTGGTCGTCGGCTCCACCGCGATTCCCGGGCCGCGCAGCCCATGCGCCGCATCCGGTGCACACGCGGGATCGAGTAAAACAACGTGACCAGCGACCGGCGCCGATAAGGTAAGCGATTTAAAGTTCATAAAAAATATCAGAGATCTATAGAGGGCTTAATCGTGCGGGTGCACCTCAGTGGCTTGCGTGCGCCAACCCTGGAATAGCCGCGCCCAGGCCTGCCCTCGGCGTTGTTGACCATCAGCAACAAAACCAGGGCAAGTTGCGTAAAATATTGGAATAAAAAGTAATAAAAAATCAGGCAGCTCAATGAGCGGGGCTTACGCTTTAGCGTTTTGTGACGATGCGGCGGGTCGTTGAACGATTGCGTGAACGGGACGAAAAAAAAGGGGGGGGGGCTGGGCTGGGGTTGGCTGTCCGTTCATCACTCCCGCTCACACCAAAGTTTAACGAAATACTTTGGGTCGTGCCTATTTTTTTTAAATCCACCCGCCGGCACGGTCCCTGAGGAGGAAACGTGGGGCCGGTGTGGTGAAAGGCAGCATGGGCCGCTGACCCACCTCCGCCTCGGTCGCGGGGTCTAGTAGGCTGTACCACTCGATTTGTCGGATAGTCCCCAATTATTTACTCAGGACATCATACGGATTATAACGCAAAGACGCGAAGGTCGACCCGAAGTGCGCCAAGTACGGCAGGGAATTGCTTGGCGATCTTTGCGTCCCTTTGCGCCTTAGCGTTAAAACTCCGATTCAGTATCCGACACTTTGAATTTTACTGCCTACTAGTAGCTAGTAACATTCAAGTTGTCGGATCATAAATCGTACTAAAACCCGAAGCCGCACGGCATCTCCCCGAGATCGATCCGTTTGTCTCGCGAATGGCGCGAAGCCGGAAGAAGTACCAAACCAAAGCGGCACAGGTACTCTCCTTCGCTCCCTTCGAATACTTCGCGAGACAATCGGTTTTCATCCGACACTTTAAATATTACAGCCTACTAGTAGGCTGTACCACTCGATTTGTCGGATCGCGCTAACACGTTCCGTTTGGTCAATATACCGAATTTTAACGCAAAGACGCTATGGCCAAGCCGAAGTGCGCAAATTAACTGCCCTGTACATTGCGATCTTTGCGTCCTGCTCTTGGTGACTTTGCGTAAAAACTCCGATTCAGAATCCGGCACTTTAAATATTACTAACTACTGGAATCATTTTGCCCTCGTGCTATTTCTAATTTGTTAAAGTGATCTACAAACCACCCTAAATTGGCCGAGGACGGCCAACACTTTCGAACGAGCAAAATGGCTCGTATGTGTTGGCCGTCACCGGCAAAAAACGGTGAAACACACTCACCGGAGAATGCGGGGCACCCGAGTGGGACTGCTTATTCCTCGTCCTTTTCTTTGGGAGGGGTTCCGGTCCATTCGCTACCGGTGCAATCCAGCCACCACGCTTTCCACTGTGCATCCATTTTCTGGACGATCTCGGAATGCTTAGCCGCTACATTATTGATCTCATTGCGATCGGCGGAGAGATCATAGAGCTCCCAGCCGGGACTGTTTCGCACGAGTTTCCATTGTCCATCGCGGATCGCGGAGCCCTTTGCATACTGGAAAAACAACGGGGTGGTGCGTTTGATCGCCTGTCCCTTGAATGCAGGCAAAAGACTCACGCCATCCATCGGGGGAATTGCGGACTGCTTCGATGCGCCCGGGTATTTCGCGCCGCTGACTGCGGCCAGCGTGGGCATAATGTCTATGAGATGCGCAGGTTCGCGGTTCCACCCCGACTGCGGTATGATGCCCGCGGGCCAGTGAACGACCAAGGGGGTGCTGATTCCACCTTCGAAGCTGTCGGTCTTCCATTTGCGTAAGGGGGTGTTGCTGACGGTCGCCCAGTTTTGGCCGTAGTTTACGAAACTCGCCACGCTGCCCAAAGGCGCTTTGGGATCAGCGTTATCCACTTTGGGTCCCTCGGTGCAGGCGCCGTTATCGGAGAGAAACATAATGAGGGTGTTCTCTAGTTTCCCCTGCGCCTCCAACTTCTTAATCAACCGGCCAATGTTTTGGTCCACGCGATCAACCATCGCGGCATAAATCTCCATACGCGTCGCTTCTTTCAGGCGCTCGTCTCCCGGAGGGCCGTCCGCCTTGTCTTTCTTTTTTCTTTTTAGCTCTTCCAATGGAGGCAGCGGCGAGGTCTTCGGGTCCAACAGCCCTAGTTCGATCTGACGCTTGTAGCGGGCTTGGCGCACGGCCTCAAAGCCACCATCATAAACTCCTTTGTATTTGGCGATGTCTTCCGGCCAGGCCTGCAACGGCCAATGGGGAGCAGTGTAGGCCATATAAAGTAAGAACGGCTTGCCGTCATTCGCATATTTATCCAGCCACTGCAGCCCCCGATCGGTAAATGCATCGGTATCGTAGAACTTGGGGTCCTTAGGAGTAAAACGCTTCATCTCAACGGCGTCGTCCGCCCAGGTAGCCCCCTTACCTTTGGATGCGGGAGCCGGCAGCCCCGGAGCGGCAGGACGGTCCCCTGGGTTAAAATGATTTTCCGCGCCACCGATCATTCCATAGTAGTGCTCATAACCGCGTGTCACCGGATTAAAGTGCGCATGGTTTTTACCCGCCCACCAGGTGTGGTAACCAGCCGGTTGAAGCAGCTCGCCCAGCGTCGCGGTTTTCGAAAAATCCAGATCGGTCCGCTGGTAGTAAACTCCGGTCTGTAAACAAGCGCGAGTGGGATAACATTTTCCCGTATTATACATCTGCGAAAACTTCATCCCCTTTGCGGCGAGCCGGTCGATGTTAGGCGTTTTGATCTCACTACCAAAGCACCCAATATCAGAATAGCCCATGTCATCCACCAGGATGATGAGGATGTTAGGTTTGGCGTCGGGCCTGGTCGCTTCGCCAGCAGAGGCAAGCGCTGTTGCAACGAGCCCCGATAAAGCGAGGATTGGGATTTTTTTATATAAATTCATGGGCGGGAGCCGACTACTATCATTTTTATTCTGAACCGGTTTGATATTGTTTTACGAAGTAAGGATCCCGGGACCAGGAGAACTCCTTGAGCGCATCTTGCAGCTTGGCTTTCGCTGCTATGGCATTGGCGTCTAGCGCGCTGGCGGCGAGTGGCTTTTTTAATCGGTCATCCTGCTCTACGTCGTAGAATCGACCATCGGTGAACAGCCAGTATTTGCCATCATGGGCAAACTCGGAGTCAGCCTTTTCACCGCCTTCAGGGCCAAACCAATGATAAATCCATTCGCGCGGATTTCCCTTTTCACCAATGAGCTGAGGCAGGAAACTGCGCCCATCGATTTTTAAAGTATCGGGGATTGGGGTTTTGGTGACCTCACAAATAGTGGGCAGGAAATCCGTGGTATCGATTAGGTCGGTTGATACTTTGCCGCTGACGGCGCGGCCGGGCCAGTTGCCGATACCTGGCACGCGTGTGCCCCAAGACGTGGCCGAGCCTTTGCCACCGGACACATCCCGCCCCATGAACTTTGATTTAACTGTTTTGGAGGTGCCGTTATCTCCCAGAATGAGTACCAGCGTATTATCGCGAAGATCCAGTTCGTCTAACTTGGCGATCAGCTTGCCGATAAGCTTATCGGCATAAGCGGTCATGTCAGGGAAATGATCCCCTTTACTCGAGCCGCCGCCTTCCGCTTTAGTCTTGGAAGCGTTTGCGTCGTCGCCCTTGCCCTTAGACTTACTCTTTTTACCCATATCGGTGAGGTAGTCGGGGCTGTCGGGTGTGGCGTCAAACGGGGAGTGCGTGAGCATCATTGTATAGTAGAGGAAAAACGGCACGTCTTTCTTGCGTGTGATGAAATCGAGTGCGAAATCGCTCACGATATCCGGACCATATTCATTGTTTTTAAAAACCACCACTTTACCATTGGTTTCCAGTGTAGGGTTTTTATAGCGGCTGCCCTTTTCTACGAACTGCCACAGGCAATGTTCATCAAAACCAAAATTTTTGGGTCCATCGGCTTCCACACCCAATTGCCACTTGCCCGCCATCGCTGTCGCATAACCGTTATTTTTCAACAGATTGCCGAACGTGGTTTGCGTCCTATCCATATTCCCGAAATTCGAGTAATTACGTCTATTGCTCATGCCGGTCATCAACTGCACACGCGTCGGCGTGCAAAGAGGCTGTGCGTGGCATTGCTCGAAACGCACGCCGGTTGCGGCGAGTTTATCCATCACGGGCGTCTTATAACTCTGCCCACCATTGGCGGTGACGCACTCGTAGCCGAAGTCATCTATCAGGATGAGTACGATATTGGGTTTGGTTGGCGACTTCGAAGGTTCAGCGGCAGTGATCGCTGCTGGCAATGCCAGCATTAACGTGACAAGAATCCGGTTAATTATACAGATCATGATCGTGATAAATGATTAGATACAGGCGGTTTATTCGCCTTTGCCTTTGCCGCCCTTTTTAGCGATGGCTGGCAACGGGATAAAGTCGCGTTGCAGCATCATCCATTCGTGCATCTCGGACTTCAGTTGGGTTTCGACCGCCTGGGCTTGTGGAGTGCCGGCGAGGTTGGTTAATTCACTGGGATCGTTCACCAAGTCATAGAGTTCAAACATCGGACGCGTCGGAGCAAAATAAAGCTTTTCGAACTTGGGCTCGAGCTTACCGGTCTTTTGCATAGCAACCAATTCCTTCCAGAATTCCAGTTTGTAGAAATCAACCGGCCAATAAGGCAGCTCGCCAAGCGCATTATAGATGAGCTTGTGCGTCTTGTTTACAACGGCGCGGCTCAGGTCGAAATCGGCGGTGTTGCCCGGCAAGTCATAGCCGTGAGCGCCCCGTTCGGAGAATACCACCGTGCGTGGTTCGTAGGCTTCACCCTTCATGAGTTTTGCAAAGCTTTTACCAGTCATCTCGAGAGGGATAGACAGGCCGGCGGACTCCAAGAAGGTGGGCGCGATATCTTCGCCACTAATCAGCTCGGTCGAGTTCGAACCGGGTTTAATTTTACCGGGCCAGCGCACGATCAGTGGCACGTGGACGCCAAACTCGTAAAGGGTGCCCTTGCCGCGGAACTGGGAAGCACCGTTGTCTCCCATAAAAATCACGATCGTAGTCGCAGCGAGGCCGCGGTTTTCGAGTTCAGCCATCGCCTGACCGAAAAACTCATCAAAGTGGGATATCTCGTCGTAGTAATTCGCAAGGTCTTCGCGCACGAGCCTGGTGTCGGGGTAATGGGCAGGGAGCGTGATCTTGCTCGGGTCTGTTTTAACCGACCCCTTGGTTGTAAGCGGGCGGTGCGGATCGTGCGTGCAGAGCTGGAGGAAGAAGGGCTTGTCCGCGGGCTTCAGGTTAAGGAAATCGCGCATTTGCCCCAGCGAAATCTCTTCGTCCTTCCCGATCTTCACATAATCAAGGCGATCGGGAAAGGTCTTGAGTTTATACTTGTCGAAAACCGCTTGAGTTTCCGGGGGCATTGTCCCGCTTGCGCCATCCATATGATAGGTGCGCCCGGCCAGGCCGGTGAACCAACCCGCGGCCCTCAATGCCTCGGGGTAGGTCTTGATCGCACGTGGCAGCGGGGAGGAGAAGCGCGACATGCCAATCTCAACCGGCGAACGCCCGGTAAAAATGGACGCGCGCGATGGCACGCATTGCGGGCTGCTCACATAGGCACGGTCGAAACGCATGCCTTCCGCCGCGAACTTGTCGAGGTTCGGCGTGAGGACGTCCTTGTTTCCATAACAGCCGACGTGCGGATAGCTATGGTCGTCAGATAGGATGAGTAAGACGTTAAGTTTTGGCTCGGTCGACGTCGCCGGAATGCCGGCCGAGAGCGCGGCCAGAGGGGAAAGAGTAAGACAGGCAAGAACTAAGGCTATTTTATGATTCATACTGGGTTGGGATTTAGGACGGTCCAGAGGGTTGAAAGTTACAGGGAGGCTTCGAATTCGATATATTGCCCAGGCACAAGGCGGTCGCTTTCAATGCTGAAGCGGGGTGAACTGCCGCCACTGCGGATATCGAACGTCGCATTTTCGCCGGGCGCAAGTCCCTCCAGCGAGTGGTTGGCGCGAACTCCATTCACCGCCGGGAACGCATCGTGGTAGATCGGAGCGACTCCAACGTTCTGAATTGTGACACTCGCCGAGTGGTCACCCGCCTGAAACTGGGTCACCCGGAATTTGTAGCCGCAAGCCAGACCCGCCTCCCGGATGCGTGCCATCGGCTGATGCAGCGGCTGGTCGTTGCCGATCATGTAGCTGATGTGAAAATTACGGGCCGCTGCCTTAAATGATAGGCCGTTGGGTCCTTCAGGAGCGAGGGCATGCTTCTGGTCGCCTTTGTTATAGTAACTGAATTCGCCTCCCGCGGGTTCGCGCTGCCAGCGCTTACGGTCCAGTGTATTCCAATTTTGCCCGTTCTCCTTTGCATGCTGTTTGCAGAGAAACGAGTCATCAAAAAGACCAAACGGAAGTTTTAGTAACTCCGCATTGCCTGCCAGAGGCGTGACCTCCTCGTTGGCCGCATCAATCGAAATGCTCCAGGGAGTGCTCTTGAAGGTTAACGCCATGTGACGTAGAAAATCGACCTGGAATTCTTTGTCCGGAAACGTGACACCGAGCTTAAAGGGGCCGTCGTAGATATGGTATTCAGCCCAGAGACCGAAGCCGGTCTGCAAGAATGCCAGGCGAGGGTCACGGTCGTAGTGTTCCGCGAATCGCGTGTAAAATTCCTTCGTGAAGCGTTTTAGCTCCTGATGCGACCAATCGGGAAAACCGGTGGGCTTCTTTTCACTCAGCGCCGTCGTTTCCTTGTAATCCGGAAGCGCCTTGATGTAAGCGGGGACGGTCGAGGGATCGCCGGGATATACGAAGTAAAATCGTAGAATCGCCTGGTGCTTACGACCTGCGATGGCTTGGAGTTTTTTTTCGACCGGCGCCCAATCGTATTCGCCCTTGCGCGAAACGATGTCGCCGTAGCGCATGTAGGAGTATTCGAGCTGGATGGCCTCGGTTTCATTCCGCCCTGAATCCTCCCAGAAGACGATGCCCGTCATGGGCTGCACCTGTTGAATATGACTTTTAAGCGGAACATCGCGCAGCGTCTCGACGCTAATAAAAAGTTCACGTTGTGGCGACTCGGCAGCGATAAGTACAACCGCCTGGGCGGCAGATAACAGAAGCAACATCCACCCGAGGCGATTATATAAGCTTTTCACCATCATTATTAGCGTGAGGCCTTAGGGATTTTGTTTAACCAGCTGAGAACCTGAGCGATGTAATCGGAGTTAAGTTTGCCCCAACCGCCCATGCCATGTCCGCCGCCTTCGATGGTGATGAATTCCGCCGGGACTCCGGCCGCTTTGAGCTTGGCGTAGAAATTCACCGACTGTTCATACGGAACACGATCATCCTTGTTGCCATGCAGCAGTAGAAAAGATGGCAAACCGGGGCGAACATAGGTTGCGGGCGAGGCCTCAACTAGGAATTTGCGCGTGGCTTCATTGTCCTCGCTCACGCCGAAGTAGTTGGTGAAAGAGGTGGAGGGTTTACCATTGCTGGAGGTCAATCTGAAGAGTAGATCCGCTGCGCCATAGAAGGAAACGACGCCGGCAACGCGGGTGGATTCCTCGTTTTTGGTGCCGACTCTATTAACCAGATAGCCGCCGGCAGATTCACCGATGAGCACGATCCGGGCTGGATCGAAACGGTACTGGGCTGCATTGGCCTTTACCCAGCGAATGGCCGTTTCGAGATCCTCGACGCTGCCCGGATATTTGTGCTTGGGGGCGAGGCGGTAGTTGATACTCACCCACGCATAACCGGCTTCCAATAGTGGAGCAAAGAGCGGTTTAACCTGCTTTTGCTTGTCCCCTTTTTCAAAGCCGCCGCCATGCACGAGAATACATACCGGGAACGGGCCCGAGCCATCCGGCACAGACAGGTCCAGTTTAAGTTCTTCGCCGGCCGCCGTACCGTAGGTGAGATCGAGTTTCTCATCCGCGCGCAACGACACGCTGGCCAGTGCGAGGGAGAGGAGAATGAGGAACGCCTTATTCAATCTTCACCTCCAGATTGCGGCCGTCGCTTCTTGTCCGTGCAAACTCGTCAAAGCCTTTGATCTTTTTCCCGCCGATGAACAGGTCTTTGATTACAATCCCGCGCATCACGTCATCCGGCGCTTCGGGGCGCACCCCAAAGATACTCTTCCAGTTTTGCCCCATGGGCACTTGTATATTGTCAAAGGTGATGTCCGCCACACCGATCATCTTGTTATTCTT
>CAMBUJ010000063.1 GCA_945871005.1 Opitutus sp. GAS368
ATCGAGCAGCGCATCACCCGCGGTTCGCGCAAGTCCACCGTCGCCACCATCACCGAGGTCGCCCAGTACCTGCGCCTGCTCTACGCGCGCCTCGGCGTGCAACACCACCCCGACACCGGCAAACCGGTCCAGCCGCTCACTCCCGGCCAGCTCAAAAAGCTCCTCGCCACCGTGCTCGCCTCGCCCAAGGCGACCAAGGCGAAACACCTCTACCTGTGCGCCCCGCTCATCCGCGGCCGCAAGGGCCACCACCAGCCGATCGCCACCTGGATCGCCGACCACGGCTACGAACTGATGCGCGCCGACGGCCGTCTGCTACGCGTCGACACGTTTACCAAACTCGACCGCTACTCCGAACACGACATCGAGGTGGTCGTCGCTGATCTCAAAGCAGCTGGGAGCGATGAGCTAGGAGCTAAGAGCTCAAAACCCCCGACTCCCGGCTCTAAGCTCAAAACTCCCAGCTCAAAGCTCCCAGCTCCCAGCTCGCTGCTCGACGAGGCCCTGCGCCTAGGCAAAGGCTCCTGCTTCATCGCCCTGCCCACCGGTGACATCCTCTCCTGGTTTTCCACCACCCGCACCGACATTGAAACCGGCGAGTCCTTCCCCGAGTTGGACCCGAAGCAGTTTTCCCACAATTCACCGCGCGGCTGGTGCCCGACCTGCCGCGGCCACGGGCGCGTGTTTCCCTGGATGCTCGAACCGGTCGAGGACAACGAGGACGACCCGGCAGCCCGCCTGCGCGAGTTTGGCATCGAGTCCGGCGACGACCTCTCCGACACCGGCACGCCCTGCCCGGACTGCCAAGGCCAACGCCTCAACCGCGTCGCCCGCGCCGTGCGCCTGCCGCTACGCGGCGATTTCAAATCTCAAATTTCAAATCTCAAATTTGGCCCCAGCCTGCCTGAGCTGCTCGCCAGCACGCCGGCGCAACTCATCGCCCACCTCGGCGCGCTCGAGCTCGACGAACGCGGCCGGCTGATCACCCAGGACATCGTCCCGCAGATCGAGGAACGCTTAAAATTCCTCGATCACGTCGGCCTCGGCTACCTCGCGCTCGACCGCCCCACCGACACGCTTTCGGGCGGCGAGGCCCAGCGCATCCGCCTGGCCGCGCAGCTCGGCACCAACCTGGCCGGCGTACTCTACGTACTCGATGAGCCCTCGATCGGCCTGCACGCCCGCGACAACGACCGGCTGATCGAAACCCTGCTCACCCTGCGCGACAAAGGGAACACCCTGCTGGTGGTCGAGCATGACGACGAGCTGATGGAGCGCGCCGATTGCATCATCGACCTCGGGCCGGCCGCCGGCATTCACGGTGGCGAACTCTTGGCTCAAGGCACGCCTGCCGAAATCAAAGCGAGCGCCAAATCGTTAACCGGATTGTTTTTAGCCAAAGGCATCACGCACCCGTTGCGAGGGTCGTATCGACCGGTGCCCGCCCCCAAATCCCAAAAGCCCCGGCGCGCATAAGCTCGACGCCCTTTCACGCACCACAACTTGCCTGCCACCCATAAAACCATATACCTACCCATATATGAAAACCACCTTGGATCTACCTGACGATTTACTCATCGAGGCCAAATCCGTTGCCGCCCGCCGCCACACCACGCTCAAGGCCATCGTTGAGCACGCCCTGCGCCGCGAAATCCAGCAGCTCTCGCCAGCCACGCCCGCCATCGACTCCACTCTCTACGAAACCGGTCCCTTCGGCATTCTTCGGCTCAAACGAGATCGCGGTGTCGTCGTTACGATGGAGGACATCCAAAAAATTCAGGATGCCATCGACCAAGAAGAACTCGACCGCGCCCTAAACCCCAACCGACCACTCTGATGTTCCTCTTCGACGCCAACCTGCTCATCGCGCTAGGCGAGGCCGGTCACATCCACGGAGATGCGGCACTTCGCTTTTTCACCGAACACGCAGTGCGCGACGGCTGGGCCACCTGCCCGCTCACCGAAAACGCCTTCCTGCGTATCCTTGGCAACCCCACCTACCCGCGCGGTCCAGGCTCCACTGCGGCCGCCCGCGAGTTGCTAGTAAAACTCACCGCCGCTCCCGGCCACCAATTCTGGCCCGACAACCACTCGCTACTCGACGCTCGCCGCTTCCCGCGTTTACCCACCGCAAACCAACTCACCGACGTTTACCTGCTCGCTCTAGCCGTTTCGCGCCACGCGCGGCTCGCCACGTTCGACCGCGGCCTCGACACCGCCTGCGTCCTCGGCGGACCCGCCGCCTACCACCTGCTTTCATAAACCATCGCGCCCAAAGCACGGTTACTTATCGCCCCCGTTTTCATGCCCTCCGAACTCACTTGGCTCACGCTCAACGGCGTCTGTTTCCGCAACCTGAAAAACTTCGACCTGCACCTGCCGCTCGGCCGGCTCATCATGGTCGCCGGTCCCAGCGGCGCGGGCAAATCCACCCTGTTTCGCGATGTGCTTTACCCGGTGGTCAGCCACGCGATCAAGGCGAAGAAAGCCAAACTCACCGGCCGCGAATTCCTCAACGCCACCGGCTTCGCCCCCGAGCCAGCCGGCACCGTGCCGTTCCTCGATCTGCGCGGGGCCGACGGCTTTAAAACCGTGATCGAGGTGGACCAGTCCCCCATCGGCAAAACCCCGCGCTCCACCCCGGCGACCTACCTGGGAATCTTCGACCTGATCCGCACCTTTTTTGCCTCCCTACCCGAGTCAAAAATCCACGGCTACTCGGCCGGCCGGTTTTCCTTCAATACCGCCGGCGGGCGCTGCGAAACCTGCTCGGGCGGCGGACGGATCAAGTTGGAAATGGCCTTCATGCCCGACACCTACCTGCCGTGCGACGACTGCCACGGCACGCGTTACAGCGCGGACTTGGCCGACATCACCTGGAAGGGCAAATCCATCGGCCAAGTCCTCCAACTCACTTTCGAGGAGGCGGCGGTGTTTTTCGACTTCCACTCCCAGCTCTCGCAAGTCTGCCAGCTGATGGTCGATTGCGGGCTGGGTTACCTCACGCTCGGCCAGTCCTCGCCGACGCTTTCCGGCGGCGAAGCCCAGCGGCTCAAGCTGGTGACCGAGCTGGCCCACGGCTTGGCCAGCTACAAGGAACGCTCGCGCGGCATCGCGGTGAAAAATCTCTACCTCTTGGAGGAGCCGACCATCGGTTTGCACCTGAGCGACTGCGAAAAACTGATCCACGTGCTGCATTCGCTGGTCGAGCAAGGCCACACCGTGGTGGTGATCGAGCACCACTTGGACCTGCTGGCGGAGGCCGATTATATTATCGAACTCGGCCCGGTGGGCGGTCCCGACGGCGGCGAGTTGTTGTACCAAGGCCCGCTGGCGGGATTGTTAAAACTCAAGGGCAGTCCCACCGCGCCCTACCTGAAGGCCAAGCTCAACCGGTAGCGGTTAACCGCGGCCAGACGACTCACGACCAACGGCTACATGAAATTAGCCTTCAGCAATCGAAACGACTCCGTCGTCCCGCTACGCCCTGAACGCGGGTCGTTTCCGGAACGTACCGGGAGCGCGGAGCGCTTTCGCGGCGCGCTTTCGCGGCGCGGCCCGCCGCCGTACCGAAATCGACACGACTCCGTCGTCCCGCTACGTGTTCCGGCCTCCGAACGTAACGAGATCGCGCAGTGATTTTGATCCGAGTTCGTAAAGTTTAAAAGCGTCCAGCCGTCGATATCACGACCTCGCCTACACTTGCGCGGGCGCCCCGGTCGGCTCGGCGGGTTCGCCCTTGGACACGAGCACGGCGATGACCAGGTCGCCGGTTACATTGAGCGTGGTCCGGCACATATCGAGCAGCCGGTCGATCCCGAGGATGATCGCGATGCTCTCGCCGGGCACACCGATGGTCACCAAAACGCCGACCACCAGCGGGAGCGAACCACCGGGAACCCCAGCAGTGCCCAGCCCGGCCAGGATACACATGAACGCCACGACTGCCTGCTGCCCCAGCGACAGGTCGACCCCGAACACCTGGGCAAGGAAGAGCACCGTCACGCCCTCGTAGAGCGCCGTGCCGTTCTGATTCGCACTCGCCCCCACCGTGAGCACGAAGCGGCTGATGCGCGCGGGCAACTTCAGCTGGGTCTCGGCCACCCGCAGCGAGACGGGCAGGGTCGCGTTACTCGACGAGGTGCTGAAAGCGGTGAGCAGGACTTCTTTGATGTCCTTAAAAAACGCCAGCGGCGAGCGGCCGCCGATGAACTTTAGGAAAAGCGGATAAATCAACCACTGCTGAATGCCCAGGCCGAGGATCACCACGGCGGCATAAAACCCGAGGCTGCGCAGCAAATCGGCGCCGATTTGGGCCGTGAGCGCGAACCCCAGGCACGCCACCCCGACCGGCGCCAGTTTCATCGCGAAACCGATGATGACCAGGCACACCTCAAACACCCCCTGAAGTACGGCCGTGAGCGGTTCGCGTTTGGCTGGAGCGCACATGGCCAGGGCCACCCCGAAAAACAAGCTGAACACCATCACCGAGATCAACCCGCCGCCGGTGTAGTTCGGGCTGAAGGCCTGCACGGCCTCGGCCAGCGGATTCTGGGGAATCAGGTTGAGCAGGGTATCGGCCAACGGGGTTTCCTTCACCCCCTGGGCCACCTTCTCGGCGGCCGCACCGACATAGCGCGCCCGGAGGGAGTCGCGCGTCGCCTCGGTCATGTGCTGGCCGGGGGCGAAGACATTGACCACGCCGAGGGCGACGAGCACCCCGGTGGTGGTCAGCAGCAAGGTGTAGCCGAGCGATTTCAGGCCGATACGCCCCAGTTTGCGCACGTCCCCCATCTCGGCCACCCCGAGAACGATGGCGGAAAAGATCAGCGGGATCACGACCATGAAAATGATCCGAATGAACACCTTGCCGAAAGGCTGGATCACCTGTTCGAGCCACCACGACAAGCACGCCAGCCCGGCGGGGGTAACCACCTGGTGATTGACGATGATGCCGGCCAGCGACCCTAAAAAGAGACCGGCCAAAATCAAAGCCGCGCCGGACCACTTCCAGATTTTCCACGTCATGGGGATGAACCCTGCGGGAAATGAGCGCCAGCGGGCAACGACTTTACGCCCGCCGTCGCACGACAATCGTTCTCGTTCTCCTACTCCTACTCGTTCTCGTTCCGGCCTTCGCCGCCGGCCAACCGGCGTGCCTGCGGCGGACATTGCTCTTGTTTAAACCGCCAATCACTGAAACCCCTTCCATCCCACGCCAAGCGCCTGGGCCCCTTTTAACCAAACATGATTTTACGTATTCTCAGTCGGACCGGCACACTCGATAAGTTAAAGGGCCGGGTGGTCGTCGGTGAACACGGCCGCGCTTTGCTCTGGGGCAGCCGCAATGCCCCCTGCGTGATCCACCTCGACACCAAAAACCCCGCTGTGGAAAAACCCATCCCCGGCGGCATCCAAGTGGAGAGTGCCCAGATTGAGACCAAAAACCGGTACCTGGTCCATGCCACAGCTGCTGACCCGGCGGATACCGCCAACGACCTGTTCCTCGCGGTCAATCTCTACCTGCCCCCCGACTTCGCCGGGGAATGCCCGATTGAAGTCGTCCGCCTGAGCGATGGCGCCAGTTTAAAGCACCGGTATTTTTGCGACACCACCGGCTTGATCAAACTCGGCCTGACCCGGACGCCCACCCGCTCGATTTATTCGTTCGTCTTGATCCGCAAAGGCGAGGTAGCCCGCCTGCTGCACCGGACTGCTTCCAACGGAAAGCTCGGCTGCTGGTATGTGGCCTACCAAGGCGATACGCCCAAGGTCATTTACCACAAGGATTTCACCGCCCCGCCGCCTTGCCTGGCGTAAGCGTTTCCCAGCGGCGGAATCGAGGGCCGCTGGAAAGGGAAAACAACCGCGGACTTGCCCGGCGCCACGAAACCAGCAGCGTTAGGAGCATGAGCCTTACCGTGGAGCAAATCGTGACCGAGACCCGTCAGTGGCCGGCCGATGTGGTGGCCGACCTCGTTGACCGCATCACTCTGGCAAAGCACGGCGGCCTGAATGCCGAGCGAGAGGCGGCTTGGACGGAGGCAGCGCTGCGGCGCAGCGCCGAACTCGACAGCGGTAAGGCAACGCTGACCCCTGGACATGAGGTGAGCGCGCGCATCCGCAAAATAGTCGGCCGGTGAAACCGCACGGATTCCATCGCGAGGCGGCGGAAGAATACGCCAAGGCGGCGGCAGATTTAGCGGCGATCAATCCTGAATTAGGTGGGCGCTTTTACGACGAGATGGAGCACCTCATTGCCGAGGTGTGCCGCTGGCCAGGGACCTATCGCTACATCCATCCACCGATCAGGCGCCATTTCTCAACGGTCTTTCCCTACGGCATTCCTTACGAGGAAACTCCCGCAGTGATCCGCATCATTGCGGTCATGCCCTTGCACCGAGATCCCGACTACTGGCTGCACCGCTTGGTCTAAATTGCTCAGCGATCTCGTTACGCTCTGGAAGCGGCCCGCGTTCATGGGTCTAGCGGCACGGCGCGTACCGGTCCCAAGCAGAACCTGCTGCAATAAGCCAAAAACGGACAGACCGGTTACGGCGCCCCGACCCGGGCGCCGCCCCCGCCAGCCCTTACCGCCCGATCCCGTGGGCGCGGAAACCGAGGGCGCGCAACCCAGCCAGATCGACGATGTTGCGGCCGTCGAAGAGGAATGCCGGTTTCTGCATACCCGTAAAAACCTTGGCGTAGTCGAGGGTTTTGAACTCGTCCCACTCGGTCACAATCGCGATGGCGTGCGCCCCCTCGGCCGCCGCGTAGGCGCTCGGGGCGACCGTCAGGCGGGGGTTCGACTGACCTTTGCCCAAGACGTCCGCGATGATCTCGGCAGCCGGCACCTTCGGGTCGTAAACCACCACATTGGCCTGCTCGGCCAGGAGGTTGCGTACCACCTCGATGGCGGCGGACTCACGGGTGTCGTTGGTGTCCTTTTTGAAGGCGAAGCCCAAAACCGCGATGCGTTTGTCGGCCACCGTGTTGAACAACGAGCGGACGATTTTCGCCGAAAAGCGCTGTTTTTGGTAATCGTTCATCGCCACCACCCCGTTCCAGTAGGCGGCCACCTCGGGCAGCCCCAGGCTTTCACAGATGTAGACCAGGTTGAGAATGTCCTTCTGGAAGCAGGAGCCGCCGAAGCCCACCGAGGCCTTGAGGAACTTGGGCCCGATGCGCGAATCCTTGCCGATGGCGTTGGCCACCTCGTCGACGTCGGCGCCGGTCGCTTCGCACAAGGCGGAGATTGAGTTAATCGAGGAGATGCGCTGGGCCAAAAATGCGTTGGCCACCAGTTTGGAGAGCTCCGAAGACCACAGGTTGGTGGTGAGGATGCGCTCGGTTGGCACCCAGCGCGCGTAAATGCTGACCAGTTTGGCCACTGCGGCATCGCCCGCCGGGGTACGCTCGCCGCCGATCAGAACGCGGTCGGGATTGAACAAATCGGGGACCGCGGTGCCCTCGGCCAAAAACTCGGGGTTGGACAACACCTGGAAGGTCACGCCGTTGGTGTTGGCGGCGAGGATCTGCTGGATCGTCTCGGCGGTTTTCACCGGGATGGTGGACTTTTCCACGATGATTTTCGGGGTGGTCGATACCTCAGCGATGGTGCGGGCCACCGACTCGATGTAGCGCAGATCGGCGGCGCGCCCAGCCCCGACCCCGTAGGTCTTGGTCGGGGTGTTAACGGAAACAAAAATGATGTCGGCGGCGGCGATCGCGCCCTTCACGTCAGTGGTGAAAAACAGATTCCGGCCGCGCGCCTCTTTTACGACCGCATCCAGGCCCGGCTCATAGATGGGCAGGGTGTCGGAATTCCACGCGGCGATGCGGGTGGTATTCATGTCCACGACCGTCACCTGGATGTCCGGCGCCTTCAGGGCGATGACCGCCATGGTGGGACCTCCTACGTAACCGGCACCGATGCAGCAGATTTTCATAAATTAAAGGGCCGACGGTGGCGCGGCGCGGAGGAGAATCCAAGGAGGATTTTTCGGCGCGTAAGGAGCCCCGCAAACGGAGCCCCTCCGAGGCGTAGCGGGACGACGGAGTCGTTTCGATCCCCCGCCCCGGGGTCGGCGAGCGCCCCGAGCATCGAAAGCGCTCCGCGCTCCCGCTACGTTCCAACCGCTTCGCGTCCATTCGGTCCCCCTCCGAGGCGTAGCGGGACGACGGAGTCGTTTCGATGCCCCCCGCCTAGACGCTGACCACGATTTTGCCGAACTGGCCACCGCGCTCCATCAGCGCAAAGGCCTCCTCCACCCGAGCCAGGGGGAAAACCGCGCTGACCACCGGCACGATGCGGTGCTGTTCGACGAATTTCAGCATGGCCCGCCAATCGGCCGGACTGCCCATGGTCGTGCCGAGCAGCGAAAGCTGGCGCCAAAACACCTTGCGCATCGGCAAGACCGGCGGATTACCCCGGGTCGCCCCGAAAAACACCAGCCTCCCACCCGGCGCCGCCAAATCCAGCAGCGCCTCAAAGCCGTCGCCGCCGGCGCTATCCACGATCACGTCAAAGAGCCGATCGGCGTGGGCATGCAGGGCGGTTTTGGCCCAACCGGGATGGTTATAATTAAACCCGCCCGCCGCTCCCAAACTGATCGCCTGCTCGATTTTTTTATCCTGCCCGGAGGTCACATAGACCTCGGCCCCTTGGGCGATCGCAAATTGCAGCGCCAGCGAGGCCACCCCGCCACCCACCCCGCTAATCAGCACCTTTTCACGCGGCTGCAGCTGCGCCCGCGAAAAGAGCGCCCGGTAAGCGGTCAGCCCCGCCAGCGGCAGGGCCGCCGCCTCGGTCCACGACAGGTGCTTGGGCTTGGGCGCTAATTGGGCCACGGGCACCGTGATCGCCTCGGCCAGCGTGCCGTCGCGCGGCAGCCCGAGAATCGTAAAATCCTCCCCCTGCGCCGTCTCCCGGTTTCCCCAGCCGAAGGCCGGGTTGATGATCACCTCGCCGTCCACCCAGTCGGCTCCCACCCCGGCTCCGACCGCCTCGACCACCCCGGCCCCATCGGAGCCGGGCTGGGAGGGAAACTTCAAGCCGGCGTATTGGCCCTTTTTGATCCACACATCGCGGTGGTTGAGCGCCGCCGCCTTGAGGCGCACTCGCGCCTCGCCCGCCAATGGCTCGGGCGCGGGGTGCTCGACAATCGACAAGTGCTGAATGGCGGTCAGGTGCACGGCTTTCATGGCCGGAAAAGCTAGCACGCTTCTGGCCGGGCGCGAAAAACTTTTCCGCTTTTCCACCCTTTCTTGCGCCAGGGTTTCTGTTTGTCTCTCGGCGTGCTCCTCGCGCTTCACAAGCCCTACGGCGTCCTCTCCCAATTCACCCCCGAGCCCGGCTCGGCGTGGCGCACCTTGGCGGACTTCGGGCTCCCGCCCCACGTTTATGCGCTCGGCCGGCTCGATGCCGACTCCGAGGGCCTGCTCTTGCTCAGCGACGAGGCGGGGCTCAACTCCCGCCTGCTCGATCCCCAACACGGCCACCGCCGCGAATACTGGGTCCAGGTGGAACGCATCCCGGCTCCCGCCGCCTTGGCGCAACTGGCGCGCGGGGTAAAAATCGGCGATCACCACACCCTGCCCTGCCGCACCTGGTCACTCGACCCAGCGCCCCCGCTGCCTGCGCGCAATCCACCGGTGCGTTACCGCAAAACCGTCGCCGACGGCTGGATCGCGATCGAGCTCACCGAGGGTAAAAACCGCCAGGTGCGCCGCATGACCGCCGCCGTGGGCCACCCCACCCTGCGGCTGGTCCGCGCCCGGATCGGCCAGCTCGCGCTGGCCGATCTGGGCCTGGCCCCGGGGAAGTGGCGCCCACTCAGTGCCGCAGAGCGTGGGCTTGTTGCGCCGTCGCTTTGAAAATCGAAATGATCTCTGCGGGCGGCAACGGCCCGAGCGCGTCGAGTTGGTGGCCGTCGCCGTACAGTTTCACCGTATAGGCCGCGATCGGCGCGTAGTCGGCCTCAGCGATTCCGAGGTTACCCAGCGACTGGCGCAGACCGTTGTTATCGAGCCACTCTTCGAAGGTGGCGATGAAGCGCTCGGGAGCGTCGGCCCCGGTGATCCCGAAGAGGCGTTCGCCGAGCTGGGCGAAGCGGTCGCGGCCCCGGTTACGCGACAACAGCCAGCGGAAATAGGCCGGGTACAAGGTGGCCAAACCGCGTCCGTGGGCCAGGTCGGGGTACCAACCGCTCAAGGAGTGCTCCATGGCGTGCAGCACGAACTGCGAGGGCTTCCGCCCGGCGTTGGCGTATTCGTTGAGCGCCAAGGTGGAGGCCCAGAGGAGTTGCCCACGGTGGGCCAGGTCGTCGGGGTGGGCCAACACCCGCGGCAAACTCTGAATCACCGTGGCCATCACCCCCTCGGCGTGGCGATCAGCCAGCGGGGATTCATTGCCGCCGAGCAGGTAGTTTTCAAAAACGTGACTGAGGATATCGGCCGCGCCGTCGCGCGTGGCGGTCGGCGGCAATTGGTTGGTAAAAGCCGGGTTGAGCAAGGCGAGCGCCGGTTTTAAAAACTCATAGGCCATGACGGATTTACCTTTGATCGTCCGGTTGGAAATGACCGCGTACGGGGTGACCTCGGAGGCGGTGGCCGCGGTGGTGGCGATGGCCGCGAGGGGGAGCGCACCGGTCAACTGGCCTTCGCGCGGTTCACCGCGCACGAACGGCCAGATGTCATGCTCGCTCAGGGCGGGCGCGAGGGCGGCGATGGCCTTGGCCGAATCCATGGTCGATCCGCCGCCCAGCGGCACGACCACATCGGCGCCGCAGGCCCGCAACTCGGCGGTCGCCTGGTTGATAGTGGCAGACTCCGGGTTGGGCTCGATGCCCCGAAAAACCGAGACGCGCAGGCCGGCCTGCTCCAAGGCGGTCGTCACCTCGGCGAGATAGCCGAGGCGCTCGGTGCTGCCTCCGCCGATCACCACGAATGCGTGCCGGCCGAGTTTGGCGACAGCTTGGGCGAAGGGAGTGAGTTGATCCGTGCCGAAGAGGATGCGCGTGGGGGTATAAATGGAGAAGGATTTCATGGGGTGAAAAAGGAGGGGGGGGACAACTGTTAACCATCCGCCGAGTAGCGCAGACTTCCAGTCTGCTTGGGGGGTAACGAACACCGCCCGGAGCAGACTGGAAGTCTGCGCTACTTTCTGGCGGCCAGGCGGCGCTTACAGGTGGGTGATCACCTCGGAGAGCGGGAAGCGCACCTTCGGGGTGGTCGCATACTTGTCATCGGCGGCGCGGTAGCCGATTGGGCAGGCGCACAAGGTGGTGTAACCGCTGCCGACCAGACCGAGGATCTCGTCATACTTGGCCGGATCGAGGCCTTCCATCGGACAGGTATCGAGGCCGAGCAGCGCGGCGGCGGCCATAAACTGACCGAGGGCGATGTAGATCTGGCGCGACTGCCAGGTGTCCAGGTAACCCTTGGCCCGGGCGCTGTCCAAGCTGCCCATGATGATTTTCTTAAACGGCTCCATCGCCTCGACGGTGGTGCCGCGAACCTCGGCGGTGCGCTCCATGTAGTGGTTAATATGGGCCTCATCGAGGTTCAGCTTGAAGGCGAACACGACCAGGTGGGAGGCATCAACGACCTGGGTCTGGCCCCAGGAGGCGGGCACGAGTTTCGCGCGCAAATCGGGCGTGTCCACCACGAGGAACTTCCACGGCTGGGCGCCGAAGGAGGACGGGGTAAGGACCAGCGATTCCTCGAGGGCAGCCCAAGTGGCGGCAGGGATCTTCTGGGCGGGGTCGAATTTCTTGGTGGCGTAACGCCATTTGAGAGCCTCGAGCAGTTGGGTGGTGGTGATGTGGTTCATGGTAGAGTGGAAGAAGTGCCTAAAAAGTGACGGAGAGTTAAAAAACGAAAAATCCGCGCCGGCTCAGGCGAGCGCGGGATAATCGGTGTAGCCCTTGGCGGGGTCGGTGCCGGGCGCCCCGTAGAAGGTGGCGCCATCCGGAGTGTTCAGCGGTGCGCCCAGGCGGAGGCGAGCGGGCAGATCGGGGTTGGCGATAAACAGCTGGCCCCAGGAAATCGCATCGGCGTTACCGGCGGCGATTTCCTGCTGGGCGGTTTCGAGGGTGAAGCACTGATTGGCAATAAACACCCCGCCGAACGCCCGTTTTAGCGCCGGCCCGAGGCGGGGTTCGGTCAACCCCTCGCGGGCAAACAAAAACGCGATGCGCCGCGCCCCCAGCTCCCTCGCCACATAACCAAAGGTTTCCGCCGGTGTGGCGTCGCCCATCGCATGCATGTCGCCGCGCGGCGACAGGTGTACGCCCACCCGGTCCGCGCCCCACACCCCGATGGCGGCGTCGGTGACTTCCAGCAGCAAGCGGGCGCGGTTGGCAATCGAGCCACCGTACTCGTCGGTGCGCACGTTGGTGGCGGATTCGAGAAATTGGTCGAGCAGGTAGCCGTTGGCCCCGTGGAGTTCCACCCCGTCGAAACCGGCCTCTTGGGCGAGTTGCGCCCCGCGCCGGTAAGCGGCGATAATCCCAGGAATCTCCGCCAGCTCGAGCGCCCGAGGGACCGGGTGCGGTTGCAGCGGACGTAGCAGGTTGACATGGCCGGGTGCAGCGAGGGCGCTCGGGGCGACCGGGGTGGCGCCGTTGAGATAAAACGGATGGGAAATGCGCCCGACATGCCAGAGTTGCAGCAAAATCGTCCCGCCGGCGGCATGGACGGCGTTCGTGACGAGTTTCCAGCCGGCGACCTGCTCGGCCGACCAGATGCCCGGGGTGTCGGGATAACCCACGCCCATCGGATCGACCGCCGTCGCCTCGCTCAGGATGAACCCGGCCGAGGCGCGCTGCCGATAATGCTCGGCCATCAACGCGGTCGGCACCCGCCCCGCACCGGCGCGGCAGCGGGTAAGCGGGGCCATCACGATGCGATTGGGCAGGGTAAAGGCGCCGGCTTGGAGGGGATCAAATAAGGTGGGCATTTTTTAAGGTGAAAGCGGGTGGGTTCGAATGAATGGGGGGAAGGCATAGTTAACTGCCATCCGAGTGCAAATGCGTGAGGGCGAATTGGCGCATTATTTTTGGGTAAACAAAGGAGGGAGGGGCCTGAGCGCGTGCCCGACGGACCGCCGAGCTCCAGCTCGGCTCGGATTCGCAGCGCGTGGACGTTTTGTCCCATTTCGCATTCCGGGATATAACGACCAATTTTTTCGGATCGTTCGGGTAGGGCGTTCGCTTGCGAATGCCGGGCTGGTCGTTCGGCACCCGCACAGCGGGCACGGACGTCGGCGAGCAACGTCCCTACAATCGGAATCGGCGCTGCGCGTGTTTGTTACGTTTGAAAGTGAAATGGTTTCAGTCCGAGCTGGAGCTCGGCGTTCCGCCTCACCCCCGGCCCAGCCGCCGGCGAACCATCGCCGCCAAATCCTCGCGGCCCTCGATCCGGAAGGCCCAAACCCCAGCCGCATACACCGCCATGCCGGTGCCGATCAGCACGACCAAGGCCGCCGCATCGGCCAGCCGTCCAGGGGCAACCGCCCGCTGCCAGCCCCACCACCCGCCCGCCACCACCGCGCCCATCAACAGGCTGGCTACCAACACCTTGGCGGCGTCCAGCGCGAGGTGGTGAAAGGCCAGACCGGGAAGTTTACGGGCCAACTTAACTTGCAGGTACCAGGCTTGCACCAGCACCGCGACGTTACTGGCGATCGCCAAACCCACGGTGGAAAACGGGGCCATCAGCAGCAGGCTGAGCACGAGGTTAACCACGAAACTCAGCGCCGCGGCCCGCACCGGGGTAGCGGTGTCTTTTTGCGCGTAAAACGCCCGCAGCACCAGGTTCACAAAGGAAAAAACCGGCAGCCCGAGGGCGAACACCGCCAGCACCGGCACCATCAACGCGGTGGCCTCGGCATCAAACGCCCCGCGCTGAAACAACAGCCGGATGATCGGCTCGGCCAGCACCACCAGGCCCACGGCCGCCGGCATGTTGATAACCAAGATCAGCCGCATTCCCTTGCGGTAGGCGGCCGCCAGATTGGTCGAATCGCCCTGGGCTGCGTATTTGGAAATAAGCGGGAAAACCACCGTCGACACCGCGACCGTAAACACCCCGATGGGCAGCTCCATCAGGCGGGTGGCGAGATTCAAAACCGAGGCCGCTGCGTCGTTGAGCGACAGCCCGACCAGCCGGGAAACCGCCATGTTAACCAGATAGATCGCCGACCCGAACAAGGTCGGCACCATCAGCCGGACGATCGACTTAAGCGGCGCGCTCGCCCCCAGGTCGAAGCGCGGCCGCCAGCCCTCGCGCATCAGCGCCACGGCCGGCACCGCCATCTGCAAAAACCCGCCCAGCAAGACGCCGGCGCACAACCAGTTCATCGCCCCCGGTTTGTCCTGAGCCCAGCCCAAGTAGGCCGCGCCCCCAAGCAAGCCAATCATCGACAGGTTCAGCCAAATCGGCGAGAGCGCCGGCTCCAGAAACCGGTTCAGGGTCTGCAACGTGGCGCTGAACGCCGCCGCCAGACAAACGAAAATCATATAGGGAAACAGAACGACGGCCAGATCGGCTCCTTGCAGCCAACGCCGGATGGTCTCCGCGGCCACGCCCCAGCCGCCCGCCAACTCGGCCAAGCGCCCCGCCTGCCCCAGCGCCAGCATCGCCAGCACCACCACACTGGTGGTGACCACCAACAGCCAGGTGGCCACCTGGCTGACTAGGGCGAACGCGCCCTCGCGTTGACTTTTCTCCATCTCCTCGTGGAGGGTCGGCACGAGCGCGGCGGTCAGCGCGCCCTCGCCGAGCAGGCGGCGAAACAAATTGGGCAGGGTGAAAGCGGAAACGAAAGCGGAGTTCAGCGCCCCGACCCCAAAGACGGTGGTGGTGAGTATGTCGCGCCCCAAACCGAGCACCCGCGAGACGAGCGTCGCCGAGGCCACGATGCCGATGTGTTTGAGGTTTTTGGACACGCGCGCCGTTTTTCGGCGCGGCTCAGCGGGTTAGCAAGTCCATTACCCGGAACTGGCATTGACGCTGCTAAATGAGCCCGACAATTTCCGCCATCCCCTATGCCCATTATCCCCAAGCTCATTGAGAGACTGCAGCGCCACCCCAAGCGTATCGTTTTCCCCGAAGGCAGCGACCCGCGCATCCTCCAAGCCGCGCGCCAGTGGGTCACCCGCCGCATGGGCGCGCCCATTCTCCTCGGTGACCGGGCCCTGATCAAAGCGGCCGCCGCAAAACTCGACGTCAACCTCCAGGGCATGCGCATCATCGAGCCCGAGCGCAGCGAAGAGTTCGAATCGCTAGCCGCCCACCTCGAGCAGAT
>CAMBUJ010000064.1 GCA_945871005.1 Opitutus sp. GAS368
GTGGTTTACCGCGATACGCTGAAACCGCCGCGCTTCTGGCAAACCCCGGCCTGGTCGGCGGCGACCACTACGCGCACACCCACCGGCGCCGCCCCAGCCACGTTTCGTGGGCCCTTTCAGGCGCAAACCGTGAGCCTGTCGCTGGCCCAATTACCCGCGCACGCCTGGGTGCGGCTGCGCTTTAAGCTCCTGCTGATTGGCTCGTGGGACGGAAGCAGTCCGGTTTGGGGCCCAGACCTGTGGTCGCTGCAAGTCCGCGGTGGCCAACGGCTGATGTTCACCTCGTTTGGAAACATGGGCGCATTCGTGAACAACAACCTGCAGTCGTTCCCCGACGACTATCCGTGGGGCCGCCAGCCGGCGTGGACCGGGGCCACCAGCAAAGACGCCCTGCATTTCCCCAAACTCAGCGGTGGATCCACCCTTGCCAGTGAACTCAACGACAGCACTTACCCCTTGGAGGTGCTGTTCCCCCACTCCGCCGCCGCGCTGGTTCTCGATTTCACCGGCATCTACGGCGACGCCCCGCAGGATCGGCAGACGTGGGGACTGGCCGACGTGGAGGTTGTGGCCCTTTCCTCATTGCCCCAAGAGGATGACGACGCGCTGCTGGCGCATTGGGAGCAGTTGGCGAGCACCGATGCGGTGCGGGCGAACACGGCGCTGTGGGCGTTGGTTGCGGCCGGGGAGCGAGCCAGCGCGTTGATCACCCAAAAAGTCGAGGAAGTGCGCGCCGAGGTCACCGCCAACGAGCGAGGCCTGCCACCGGTGACCGGCCAGGAGGCCCTGCAATTGCACCGGGCCCGTCGGATCCTTGGCTTGCTCAATACTCCGGGACCCAACGCTTGTTCCGCCATCGCCCACCTCATCCCGGAATACTTCGGCGATCCGAACGAACCCAAAAACAACTGGTAGGCCGTCCCCTTCGAGTTGTCGGATCTAAAGTAGTGCGGTGCTAACGCCCGTGGATGCCAGGGTTTTCCTGAAACGCGGATGCCCCCCCCCGGTGGCCTTATTTATGGTCCCAGGGTAACGCGATTTTCAGCCGCGGGTGTTCCCAGACTTTAAACAGGGTGAACATTTTCCCCGGGTTGAGGATGCCCTGGGGATCGAGCGCGGTTTTGATCGCCCGCATCGCCTTGATCTGGGCCGGCGAATGCTGGAGGCGCAGGAACGGCGTCTTGGCCAAACCAATACCGTGTTCGCCGGAAATCGCCCCGCCCAGTTTAACCACACCCGCCATAAGCTGCCCAACCGCCTTTTCGGCACGCAGGTACTCGGCGCGGTTTTCGCGGTGGTACATGATGTTCACGTGCAAATTGCCATCGGCCAAATGCCCGAACGTCGGGATCGCCAGCCGCGAGGACTTGCGGAGTTTATCCAAAAACACGGCGAACTTTTCGTAGCTGCGCATCGGCACCACGATGTCCTCGTTGAGCTTGGAGTCACCGAGAGCGAACATCGCCCCCGAGCACTTGCGACGCACCTCCCACAGCTCCTCGGCCTCAGCCCGGTCGCGGGCCTCGCGGAAGGCGAGCGTGTTGGCCTTGGCCCACGCCAGCACGACCTCCTTCACCTCGGCGACCTCGCTGGCCGTGCCGGCCAACTCCAACAAAACAACTGGGCGCCCGGCCTGGCCGGCGAACACCGTTTTGCCCGTCTTCGCCTCGGCGCACTGCACGCTGTAGCGATCAAGAAATTCGCAGATCGCCGGCTGCACGCGCTGGGCGAACAGCGCCCGCACCGCCCGGAACGCCGCCGCCTCATCCGCGAACGCGGTCAACAAAGTCCAGCGCGCCGCCGGCAACGGGATGAGTTTGAGCGTCGCCTCGGTCACCACCCCGAGCATGCCTTCGGCACCGATCCACAGGTCGCGCAGGTTAAAGCCGGCGGAGAACTTTTTGGTCGCTGTGCCCCACTCGACGTATTCGCCGGTAGGCAGAAAGCCCTTGAGCGCGACCACGAAGTCGCGGGTCACCCCGTATTTGCCCCCGTGCATGCCGCCGGCGTTGCAGGAGATGTTACCGCCGATCGTCGAGTACTGTTTTGAGGCGGGATCAGGCGGGTAAAACCACCCCAGCGCCTCGACCGCCTTGTGGATATTACCCACCACCGCGCCGGCCTGCACCTGGGCGAACCCCGCCTCGGCATCGACCGTGATCTTATTCCAACCCGACAAGTCGAGCACCCAGCCGCCCTGGATGGGCGAGCCCGAACCGGTCAGCGAGCTGCCGGCGCCTCGCGTGGTGACCGGAACCTTGTACTGGTTGGCCAATGCCAAGGTGGTGGCGATGTCGGCCTTGGTCTTCGGGCGGATGACCGCCTCAGGAAGAAACGACAGCTTGCTGCCGTCAAAAGACGCCGCGAAGACCACGTCGTGGTCGGTGTTTACGCGGGCGCCGAGTTTGGTTTTGAGTTTGCGCGTGGCCGGAGCGAAGGAGGGCATGGAAATGATTTCAGAGTTCAGGGATAGAGCCCGCGCATCAACCCGATAAAGATGATCTTAACACCCTAATCATGACGCGCGTTCTCCTGACCACGACCTCCTTCCAAGATACCCCCGGCATCCATCACGACATGCTCGAAGCCGCCGGATTCGAGATCGTCCGTGAGCGCGGCCCGCTCAGTGAAGCCCGTATGATTGAACTGGCTGGCCAGTTTGACGCCTACCTGTGCGGCGACGACGCCATGACCCGCGCCGTTATGGAGAAATCGCTTCCGCGCCTGAAGGTGATTTCCAAATACGGCATCGGCCTGGACAAGATCGACCTGAAGGCGGCCGCCGACCTGAAGTTGCCCGTTCTGTTCACCCCCGGCGTCAACCACACGACGGTGGCCGAACACACCTTCGCGCTGCTGCTCGCCGCGGTGCGCAACCTTGTGGTCGAGGCCAACCACGTCGCCTCCGGTCGCTGGACACGCATCACCGGCAACGAGGTGTGCGGCAAGACCCTCGCCATCGTGGGCTTTGGCCGCATCGGCAAGGAGGTCGCCATCCGCGCCCGCGCCTTCGGTCTCAAGGTCATCGGCTACGGCAACTATTGGGACGAAGACTTCGCCCGCTGGCACCAGATCGAGCGGGTGGAAAACTTCGACGACGTGCTGCGCCGTGCCGACTTCATCTCGCTACACACCAAGCTCACCCCCGCCACCAAGGGGCTGATCAACGCCAAGAATTTCCCGCTGATTAAAAAGGGCGCGGTCATCGTCAACACCGGTCGCGGCGAGTTGGTTGACCTCGAAGCACTGGTCGCCGCGCTCAAATCCAAGCACCTGCTCGCCTACGCCGCCGACGTGCTCGACCAAGAGCCCCCGCCCGCCGATCACCCGCTGCTCGGGCTGCCCAACGTCATCCTCACCCCGCACATCGGCTCGCGCACCCACGAGAGCGTGCAACGCCAGGCGTCCTGCGCGGTTGAGAACCTCACCCGTTACCTCGCCGGCCAAGAGCCGATCGCCCGCGCCGTCTAATTTTTTCTCCATCGGCCCCGTCCTCACGCGCCGTACTTTTCCCCTCTCGTTAAACACCCCTACCCGCCTCCCCCCATGTCCGAAACCTTCTACGTCGTCACCGAAGCTCAGCACAACGCCCTCGTCGCCGCCGCCTACCAGCACCGCGGTTTCCACGCCGACGAGGCCGCCGAAGGTGCGCGCTTTTGCGCCGAGGCCACCCGCCACGGCATCCGCACCCACAACGGCCTCAAGGCCCTGCACCTCGACCACCTCTTCGGATCCGGTTCCAAGGGCTGTGTGCCCGGCGCCCAGATCGAAGAAAAGCCATCCCGCTTCGCCGCCGCCAAAATCTGGAACGCCAACAAAAAGCTCGGCCAGTCCACCGCCTACCGCGCCATGGACGAAGCCATCCGCCTGGCCGACCAGTACGGCGTGGGCACCGTTTCGGTGGATAACGCCTTTCACTACCTCTGGGGTGGCGGCTACGTGATGGACGCCGCCCGCCGCGGCTACATCGCCTACACCAACTGCACCGCAGCGCTCGCCGAGGTCGTGCCCTTTGGTGGTAAGTACCCCACCCTCGGCACCAACCCGCATTCCTGGGGCTTCCCCACCACCGAGGCGGTTGGTTACCCCATTGTGATCGACTGGGCCACTTCGGTGGTCGCCATGGGTCGCGTGCAGCAGCTCAAGCGCGAAGGGAAACAACTCCCGCCCCTGGCTGCCGTGGACAAGGACGGCAACCCCACCACCAATCCCGCCGAGGCGGTTTCGCTCCTCCCGTTTGGTGCGCACAAAGGCTACGGCCTGTCGTTGATGAACGAAATCGTCGGCGGGTTCATCGGTGGGTCGTTGCCCACTATCCGCAACCGCTGGGACCAGGTTGACGCCGGCGACAAGGGCACCTGCTGCTTCTTCTTCCAGGTGATCCATCCCGACGCGATTAGTGGCGGGGCCTTCGCCAAGGGCCGTAACCAAAAGCAAAACGTCAAAGCGGTGATCGACGACGTGCTCGGCCACGGCAACGACAAGTCGATGCTCCCCGGTCAGCTTGAAGCCGGCTGGGCCCAACGCACCGCCGCCGCCGGCGGGCTGCTCTTCAGCCAGGCGGAGGTCGAGGCGTTTAACGAACTTGCAACCGAGGCGGGGCAACCGCGGTGGAACCTCACCACGTTTAAGACGATCGCGGTCTAAGCTGGGATTAGGGCACACGAAGCCCTCGAATCGACTCAAGCCCAGGCTACCCGCCTGGGCTTTTTGGTGCCCATTCCGGCAGAGAAATGGCCCATTTACCCAGCGATAAGGGAGTTTCGAGTCCCACGGTTTTACGGGTTAAACCCCATGCGGCCATTGGCCAATCGGCGGTATCTTAGCGGCGCCCCGACTGGGTGGGGCGCCGCCCATGTCTGTTAAATTCCAAGACTACTACGAAACCCTCGGCGTCAGCCGGACTGCCACGCCGGAGGAGATCAAGCAGGCCTTCCGTAAACTCGCCCGGCGCTACCACCCCGATGTCGCCAAGGACAAGAAGGTCGGCGAAGCCCGGTTCAAAGAGATCAACGAGGCCTATGAGGTGCTCGGTGATCCCCAAAAACGCACCCGCTACGACGAACTGGGCGCCCACTGGCAAGAGGGCATGCCGGGCGAACCCGCCTCCGAGATGCGCGGGCGCCACCGTCCGCCGCCAGGGCCGAGCGACTTCGAGTTTGGCGGCACCGGCTTCAGCGATTTTTTTGAATCGTTTTTCGGCGGAGGGCACGGTGGCTTAGGCGGCCAGCCGCGCCCTGGGGCGGGGCGTCACTTCGGCGAACAACCTTTTGCCCAACCGGAGCGCGATGTGGAAGCCGACCTGCTGGTCACCCTGGAGGAGGCACTGCACGGCTCGCACCGGCGCGTCACCCTCAAGCGTCCGGACCCGCACGGCGGGCCCATGCGCAGCGACACCTACGACGTGCGCATCCCGCCTGGCGTCCATGAAGGGCAGCGCATTCGCCTCGCCGGTCAGGGCGAACCGGATTTACGCGGGGGGGCTGCGGGCGACCTTTACCTGCGCGCCCGCTTGGAGCGCCACCCGGATTTCAACGTTCAGGGGAGCGACCTGTACTGCGATCTCGACCTTTCGCCATGGGAGGCAGTCCTGGGTATCCAAGCGAAAATCCCCACCCTCGACGGTACGACCACCCTACGCATTCCTCCGGGGACTGAAGCGGGTAAACAGTTGCGGTTGCGTGGGCTTGGGCTGCCCAAGCCCAACCAGCAGCGCGGCGATTTATATGTCACCGCACGCATCCAAATACCGGTCACCGTCACCCCGCAGGAACACGCCCTCTGGGAGCAACTGGCGCGCATTTCCCCGTTTAAACCCAGGAGCGAGCCATGAAAAAACGAGTTCCCGTTAATCCCCAAGCTCTCGCGCTGGTTCGATCTCCGCCAACCGGCCGCTCGACCTATTCGCTCACCCAGGCCGCCCAGATTGGCGGCGTCCACCCCGAGCTGCTTAGGTACTACTGCCAGATCGGCTTATTCGGCAAGGGGCCCATCCGCTTGGAGTCCGAGTTCAGCTTCGACGATGACGACCTCTATGAGTTGCGCCGCTTCGAGCATTACCGCCGCCACCACGGAATCAGTCGGCGGACCTTGCGCGTCTGGTGCGCGCTCTGGCGCGAAATCAACCAGCTCAAAACCGAACTGCGCTTTTATCGCGGAAATTAACCCGCCGATCAGGGGGAATCGCCCCATTCCCGGCGGAGGGCTTTCGGGTAACACCCCATATGGCCTTGCCGGGATTCGGGATAAACTGTCCGCCGAAAACCGCCCTCCACTTCACCAATCAAAAAAACGCCCCCCCCACCATGCTGCATAACATCACCGACCTTTATGGAAAAAAGCTCAACGCCAGGGACGGGGATATCGGCCACGTCAAAGACTTCTATTTCGATGATAAAAGCTGGGCCGTTCGCTACTTGGTGGTTAACACAGGGACGTGGCTGACCGGCCGACTGGTACTGCTTTCCCCCCACGCCTTTGGCGCGCTGGAGCCCCAGGAGGAAACGCTCCACGTCAATCTCACCCGTAAGCAGATCGAAAACAGCCCCTCGATCGCCATGCACCGGCCGGTTTCCCGGCAATATGAGGAAGATTACTATTTGTATTACGGGTGGCCGGCGTATTGGGAAGGCGGCGGGATGTGGGGTACGGCCGGCTTCCCGGTCACCACCGCCCCGACGACCACCAAAGCCCGCCCCCACCACGGCCACAACCAGCGCGACGATATCCACCTGCACAGCACCACCGCGGTGCAGGGCTACCACTTGCAAGCCGCCGACGGACAGATCGGCACGGTGAGTGACTTCAAGGTGAATGACAAAACCTGGGCCATTGAGGAATTGATCGTGGAAACGGGCCACTGGTACGCGCACCAGAAGATCATCGTCCCCACCGCCAAGCTCGAACGACTCAGTTACGAGGAGTCCAAGGTCTTCACCACCCTCACCCGGGCCGTAATCCAACAACTCGGTAAAGCTAAGGCCGCCTAGCATGAACGAAAGCCGCCTTTATTCCGCCCCAGCCTCGCGGGGTGTCAGACCACTCAGCCCCGTAACCCGGAAAATGCTCCATGAGCGAACCTGTGAAATCGCCCGTCTGGCCGGTCGCTCCGCGCCCTACGTCACCCAGGATGACTACGAGCAGGCCAAACGGGAGCTCACCGGTGACCCCTACGCCCTGATCATGGACACGACCATTGACGTCCATTTGTTTGTAGCACCGCAGGCAGGCCGTCTCAGCACGCCGCAACTCAGCGAGGGAGCGTCCGCACCTCCGAGGCACGATACGGACGAAACGCCCGCATCCCGGTTGTTTTTCGGTGGCAGCTGCCCGCTGACGGGGGCCACCTAATAAGGCCTGGGCCATCGCAGGTGTGGTTTGGGGCATGTGCACCGGGACCGGGGCCGGCTTGGCGCTGAAACCGAGGTGATGACTGAGTGCCGTTTGGGTTAACGCCATTCTTTACAAAAGTGGGCGGGCTGATACCCGATCAGGTTGCTATGTTTTCGCTCAAAAAACTTTTCGGAAAAGACGAACGATTCTACGATCTGCTTGAGGCCAGCGCTCAAGAGGCTCTTATCAGCACCCAGTTGCTCTCGCGCTACCTTCAGCGCAGCCAGGCCTTTACCTCGTCCGCAGACCTTGACGAATTCATCCAGAGCCGCCGCAAGGACAAGCGCATCACCCAGCAAATCACCGAGGAGTTGTGCAAAACGTTCATCACTCCGTTGGAACGTGAGGACATTGAGGCACTGTCGCTCTCGCTTTATCGCATCCCGAAGATTGTCGAAAAAATCGTCGAACGGCTGTCCATTTACCCTGGGCGTCTCCCGATTGAAGGTTTCCAGCGCCAAGCCGCCCTGCTCAGCGAGGCGGGCGAGGCGGTGGTCTTCATGGTGAAACAATTGCGCAAGGGCGCCCAACTCACCTCGGTGCGCGAGGCCAACGAGCGCTTGCAACATGCCGAGGGCCAGGCCGATAAGGTCATGCTCAACCTGCTCAAGGAGCTCTACCAGGGGCCCTATGACGCCAAGGAAACCATGATCCTCCAGGAGTTGTTTGAGATGATGGAAAAGGCCGTGGATCGCTGCCGCGATTCTGGAGCGGTGGTTTTCCAGATCGTCCTGAAGTATTCCTAAGCGGCCCAAGCGAGGTGAACCTCCAACCGGCACAACGCTCAGGCGTGCCCTCTTCTAAATGACGCTTTTCTTTATCGTTTTGGCGGCGGCCTTGGTGTTCGAGTACATCAACGGCTTCCATGACGCCGCCAACGCAATCGCCACCGTGGTTTCGACCAAGGTACTCACCCCCCGCCAAGCCATCGCTCTGGCGGCGTTTTTCAACCTCATCGGCGCATTGATGGGCACGGCCGTAGCCAAGACCATCGGCAGCGGGCTGGTGGACGCCAACGCCGTCAACATGGCCACCGTTCTGGCGGCCCTGATCGGCGCGATTGTCTGGAATTTGTTCACGTGGTGGCTGGGCCTGCCGTCCTCTTCGAGTCATGCGTTGGTCGGCGGATTGTGCGGAGCAGCCATCGCCACCGCCAAAGGCAATTGGGGCGTGCTTCATTGGTCGGAGACGATCAAGGGCAAGCCCTCCGGCCTCTGGCCGAAGATCGTTTTGCCCATGTTTTCCTCCCCGGTCATCGGATTCGTGGCGGCCGCCATGTTCATGTTTTTGCTGTTCGCCCTGTTGAAGCGGGCAACCCCGCACTTTGTGAATAAGTGGTTCGGCAAATTGCAGATCGTCAGCGCCAGCTGGATGGGCTTTTCGCATGGCTCCAACGACGCACAAAAAACCATGGGGATCATCGCCCTGGCGCTTTTCACCGGCACCCAATCGGGCGCGTTCAACGACTTGCCTGCCTGGCTTGCCTTCCTGAAAACCCCTGAGTTTGAGGTGCATCGCTGGGTAATGATAACCTGCGCGATCGTGATGGCGTTGGGCACAGCAGGAGGCGGCTACCGCATCATCAAAACGATGGGCCACAAGATGGTTAAGCTGCAGCCGGTTCACGGCTTCGCGGCTGAGACGACCGCCGCCGCCATCATCGGGGTGGCCTCTAGCATCGGCATTCCGCTGTCCACCACCCATGTGATCTCCACCTCGATCATGGGCGTGGGCGCAAGCAAGCGCCTGAGTGCGGTAAAGTGGGGCGTGGTTTCGCGGATTATCTGGGCATGGGTCCTTACGTTGCCCATCACCGCCCTGATCGGCTACCTTTCCTACCTGGGGCTGCAGGCCCTCGGTTATTAAGACCCGCTCGCACGCCAAATCAGCTACATCCCCCGGCGCCAGAGAGTTACTGCCGACCGTTGGGGGGACGACCGCGTCCGCGCCGACCTTGAGGCGCCGCCGCCCAAACGCCGGAGCCTCATTCCTTACCTTGTTTTTTCCCGATCCATGCGTATCGGTTGCTCGGTCACCGAAGACGGCTGTTTAAGCCTCGTCACCGCTTGAGTTGATCGACTGATCTCCCCCATGAACAAAACCGCGATCGCAGATGTCCTCAGCCACATCGCCACCCTGCTAGAGCTCTCCGGGGCGAATCCCTTTAAAATCCGCGCCTTCCAGTCCGCAGCGCGCCACCTCCTGGAGCTCGAACAGACCGAACTCGACCTCTTACTGCGCGAACAGCGCTTGCAGACCGTCAAGGGCATCGGCGCCGCTCTGGCTCAACAAATCGAGGAGCTCCACACCACCGGTCGTTCGCTGTTGCTCGAGCAACTCCAAGCCTCGATCGAACCTGGGCTCGTCGAGATGCTCGAAGTCCCCGGCCTGGGCCCCAAAAAGGTCAAAGCGCTCCACGATCAGCTCGGGGTAACCACACTCACCGCCCTCGCCGCCGCCTGCACCGAGGGGCGGGTGGCCTCCTTGACCGGTTTCGGCGTCAAAACCGAAGAGAAAATCCTGGCCGGCATCCGCAACCGCGAAGCCTACGGCAAGCGCCACCTGTGGTGGGCGGCCCAGCAAATCGCCGAGCCGATTGTCGCGGGACTGCGCGCCCTGCCCCAGGTCACCCAAGCCGAGGCCGCCGGCAGCCTGCGCCGGGGCTTGGAGACGGTGGGCGATCTCGATTTCATCGTCGCCGCCACGGAGGTTACCCCGGTGGTCGACTGGTTTGTCACCCAGCCCGGAGTGAAGGAAATCACCGCCCGCGGGGAAACCAAGGCGAGCATCCGCTTTGAAAGCGGCCTGCAGGCCGATTTGCGCCTGGTCCCGCCGGAGCAATTCGCCTTCGCCCTGCACCACTTCACCGGCTCGAAGGATCACAACGTGCAGATGCGCCAACGCGCCCTTTCCCTCGGCCTGTCGCTGTCGGAATGGGGCCTGGTGCTGGCCACCGGCGAAGGCACCGCAAAGGAAAAAGCCTCCTCCTCGTTGCCCGCCGCCTCAGAGTCGGCGTTGTTCACCGTGCTCGGGCTGGCTTATATTCCGCCCGAATTACGCGAAGGTCGCGGCGAGATCGAGGCCGCTGAGTCCGATGCCCTGCCGCAGCTTGTCGAGCTGAGCGACCTGCGCGGGGCGTTTCACAACCACACCACCGCCTCCGATGGGCACAACACCCTGGAGGAGATGACCGCCGCCGCCGACGCCCTCGGTTGGGCCTACCTCGGCATCGCCGATCACTCCCAGTCGAGTGTCCAGGCCCGTGGTTTAAGCGAGGCCCGCCTGGCCGCCCAAGTGGAGGAAATCCACGCGTTAAACGCCTCCGAGCGCTACCGCACCCATGTGCTAAGCGGAACCGAATGCGACATCCTCCCGGATGGCCGCCTGGACTTTGACGACGGGGTTTTGGCCACGCTCGATTACGTGGTGGTGTCAGTGCACAGCGCCTTTACCCAGTCTTCGGCGGACATGACTGCGCGCATCATCCGCGCAATCGAGCACCCGCGCACCACCATGCTCGGCCACCTCACCGGCAGGCTGCTGCTGCGCCGGGAAGCCTACGCGGTCGATGTGGAAAAAGTGATCGACGCGGCCATCGCCCACCACGTGGTGATCGAACTCAACGCCAACCCCTACCGGCTCGACCTGGATTGGCGCTACTGGCGCAAGGCCTCGGCACGCGGGCTCCTGTGTGCGATCAACCCGGATGCGCACGACACCACAGGATTGGAGCATGTGGCGGCGGGCATCAATTCGGCCCGCAAAGGCTGGCTAACGAAAAACGCGGTGCTCAACACCCGCCCGCTGGCTGCGGTCCAAGCTTGGCTGGCGGCCCGCCGCGCCGGGGCACGGCACGCCCCGCACGCGTAGGCGGGAGGCGGCTGGGGGCGGGTCGTGGGCGGGCAGCAGGCCGCGGACGGCATTTACCCGCTGGCAGCGGATGCGCGGCGGCTCCAGCGACCGGCCAGTAGGCCACAGATAAACAATTGCAGCGGGTGGTAAACGAGCAGCGGCAACAAAATGAGCCCAAGCCGCGGGTCGCCGCCAAAGAGGACCTGCGCCATTGGTATTCCCGCGGCGATCGTCTTTTTTGAGCCGCAAAAAACCACTGCGATGCGGTCTTCGAAGGGAAACTTCAGCATCTTGCTGACGAGCCCAAGCAGGCTAAAAACCGTAAAAAAAAGCACGCCGCCGCCCACCAGAACCGCAGACACCGTCGCCCCCCCCTGCCCCGACCAGACGCCCCTCAAAATCGAATCGCAAAACGAAGTGTAGATAATGAACAAAATCGCGCCGCGATCGACTCGCTGCAGCCCCACTCGGTGCCGCCCCGCCCAAGCGCCCAACCACGGGCGGCAAAGCTGCCCCAATACCAAGGGCAACAATAACCACAGCGCCAAGTCACCCATCACCGCCCCGAGCGCCCCCGAGCCGCCCCCGCCCATCCCCTCCTGGCGATCCCCCAACCAGCTGATCCATAAGGGAGTCAAAACCACACCGATCACACTGGATAGGGTGGCGTTAAACAAAGCCGCAGCCACGTTGCCGCGCGCTGCGGCGGTCAATGCCACCGACGAAGAGACGGTGGAGGGCAAGGCACAGAGAAAGAAAAAACCCAGCCCTAGGGCGGGGGGCAGCCAGGACCCCGTCAGCGCCAACAGCCCGAGACCGACCAGGGGGAAGAGTAAAAACGTCCCCAGTTGCACCACGAGATGCAGCGGCCACCGCAAGGCCCCGGCCCGCAGCGCGGCGAAGGACAGGCCAAGCCCGTTGAGAAAAAAAACCAGGGCCACACCGAGTTTATTGACTAGGTAGGGATGTAGAACTCCGCCCTTGGCACCGAAGTGCGGCCAAGCCCAAGCCAAGCCAACGGCCGCGAGCATACCGACCAAAAACCAATCGAGTTTTAAGCGCATGCGCAGGCTGAACCGGAAGGCGAACGGGCGGCGCCTCTCAGCGCTCGCTGGGGCGACCGCGCCGCGGGCATCCAGGTAAGGCCGGCCGGCATTCCCGCCACCCAAATCGTGCAAGCGGGATGCCGCAGGCTCCTCGCGATCACTCGGTCAGATCGCAAACCTCGGCAACTCGCTCGAGGGCTACGGCGAGGTGGTCGCGGGCTTTATTCAAACCGAGCATCTTCGGTTTATTTTCCTCCAAACGGCCCAACAACGTGGTCATGAGCTCGGTATTGTAAGCCTGCATCACGACACTAATCGCACTCTCCGTACCGACCTTGTCGGTGATCTTCTTCATTAGGGCTTTTTTTTCCATAAATGGGGTTTCCTCTGGATTATTTTGCGCGAAAGGCGCCCTGGAAAAGCCGATCGGGGAAAATCAAATCCCCGAAAACAACCGTTCCACAGCTCGATAAATGGGGCGCCGCAACTGTCTCTCAAGCAAGCGTAAACTCAGGATTTTACGCCTGAAGTTACGCCGCGAACCTCTGATCTGTTCAGCCCATCCCTTGGGCCGAAATCTGAAGTGGAACGGGCGCCAGGCCTTGGCCCATCACGGGGCCACCTCGAACCAGAAGGGCGCAAACAACTCGCGACCGCCCAGTTTCACCTGCGCCCAAATCACATACACGCCGGCCGAGGGAATGGTGATTTTAAACGGGAGGCGGGGCCGAATCGGATCAAGCGGGGTGATCGGCGCGTTCGGTTCGCCCGTGAGCGGATGTAAATGGGCGAAACCGCTGCGCTCTTGGTCGAACGCGACCAGATGCGCGTAGGCATCCATCACCGGTTCCATTGCCACGACGCCTCCGTCCGTGCGGGCAACCTCGAAGGCCAGTGTCACCGGCCGACCAGCGCGGACAGGTGCATCCGGGGTGAGTTTAAACTGATAACCCTCCACGGCTGCGTCCCAGGATAATGGCGCAGGGCCCGGGCTCGTCGCTTGCCCCTCAATCGTCAAGTCGGCGCTCGCATACAGGCTGCGCGCGGTAGGCAACGGCACGAAGTCGGCAAAAAACCGGTACCCTCCCGGCAACCGTGGCATGAAGGTGAACGTCCACTCGCCCGCGACCACGCCGGGTTCGGGGTGGACATGCTGGTAGTCCCTCAAGGTAGGGTCGATCAGCAGCAGGTGGAGCTTCCGGGTATGTTGCACCATCAAGTCGACCGGCCCAACCGGTTTGCCCGTCGAAGTGGCCAGCCCAAGGGTCATGCGTAACGGTTGACCGGGCCCGACGACAGCGGACTCGGCGCGCAGGGTCATCGTAACCGGCGAACGGGCGGTAGTCACCGCCACGAACTGGGGGTTCGCCGGATCACACAGCTCAACCATCCCTTTCCCTGCCATGTTAAAATCAGCCGAGTGCAAATTGGTGCCCGTCGGCAGGGTGCGCAAAGCCAGGTAGAGGGCAACCGCGCCTAAGGTCAGGAGCAGAATCTGCCGCCAGCGCAAAACCGCAGGGAGAGCCGGCGCCAATGCGCTCGGCACGGAATCGGAAGCGGGTGGCAGGTGGGGGGCCGGACTCATGGCTTTTTCATCTTTTGCACGAAGGTGTCAGGCGACCACTGGCTGCCATCAGCCCGCCAGATGATCTTACCCTGCGAATCAATCAACAAGGTGGCCACGGTGTGTTTGAGGATACTGCCCTCAAACGCCGCGAGGACGCCAAACTGGGTCAGCAAATCCTTAATCGCGCGCTCTGGGCCGGTCAGGAAGGAGAAGTTCGCCGTGTCGATTCCGCGTTGCTGCGCGTAGGTACGCAGAACCCCAGGGGTATCGAACTCTGGATCGAGGGTGATCGACACAAACTCAATATCGGTCACGCCGGCCTCCCGGGCCTTGCGCTGGGTGGCGGTCATGTTGGCGGTCGACAACGGGCACATCGTCGCCACCTGACAGCGGGTAAAAATAAAATTGAGCATGATCTGTTTACCCCGAAAGCGGGCAGGGGAAACGACCTTCCCCGTTTGGTCGTAAAGTGCGAAATCGGGCAGGTTTTCCCCGACTTCGCGGTAGGCATGGCGGCCGCGAATCGTGGTGTCTTGGCGCAACGCCCCGCCCGCAGCCCCAATTCGCGCCTCGGCGATCGCATCCACCGGCCAGATTTTCTCCAGGGCAAACTCCCCGTCGGCACGCTCGACCATCTCGGCGCGAATGCGCTGTCCTTCACGGGCATTGGCCACGTCACCCACCGTCACGCCAAACTCCATGGTCATGGCGGCCATGTAGCCGGGAATGGGATCGTGTTTGACGAGCAGCGTGAGCCGTTCGGCGTCCGCTTTGATGATCTCGCCGCTGAGCGGATAACGTTTCTCGGTGGAGGCCGCAGTGCCCGCTGCGGCATTCGCGCCCTCGGGGGCGGTCGGCGGCTTACAGGCCGGCAAAACCAGCCCCAGGGAAAGAAGGGGCAGCAGCCACAGCGAACGATTCAGGAAGGTGATCATGATCAGCAAGTGAGGCCCCGCCGGAGCGACGGAGCACGGTCACTGGGTGTTATCCGGCCGACCGTTGGATGGGGAGGAAAAAACGAGAGCCAATGAAACGGAGAACCAACCCCGGCGGCAAACCGTCCGGCCTGATAGTCAAAGAATTAAACCCGCTGCGGACGTGCTCCCCATTGGCCTACCCAAAAAACGCCCGGCCGACCTGAAGTCAGCCGGGCGTGAAAGCCAAAAGGGCGTGCGAACGGTTTAGGTCGCTACGTTAGTCCCCTCCGAGGGCTGAGCAGGGTTCTTCGGCTTGAACTCAAGCACCTCACCATTGCGAGCCACGAGGATCGTGTCGCCGTCCTTGACGTCGCCACGCAAAATGGCCTCGGCCAGCGGGTCTTCGAGGAAGTGCTCGACGGCCCGGCGCAACGGCCGCGCCCCGTATTTTTCATCGTAGCCCTTGTCGATCAGCAGCAGCTTGGCGTCTTCGGCAAATTCAAGCTCGATCTTACGCTCCACCAATCGCTT
>CAMBUJ010000065.1 GCA_945871005.1 Opitutus sp. GAS368
GGTAGTTTCGGTGCGCCAAGTACGGATGACGTGCGGCTCGTTGGTGAAGGGTTGTTTGATCCCGTGGGCGGCGCCTTCGACCGCACCGACGGCGGCGCCGACCACATTGCCGGCCACCACCCCAACCGCCGCCCCGCTCGCCTGGCCGATGGCCGGTCCGGGCTGCGCGGGGTTGGTGCTGGTTTGCCCCTGATTGCTGGTGCAACCGGAAAAGCCGGCGGATAACCCAAGCAGGCTGGCGGCAAGGCAAAGAGCGCGGAAGGAGGTGGTCATAGGGGGTGAAATTACGACCACCCTGCCGCGGGCGAGTTCCGCCCACAACCGGATTGTTGCCAACGTGACCTCGCGTCCCATTGAGGGCCGCTCGAACCCAGTTCGCTCACCGACGAGTCCGTAACCTGAATCTTGCCGGATACGGAACAGGAATTTTAACCGCTAATGACCGCTAATATACGCAAATCCCAGCCCTCTGCTTGTTTGCAGGTTAATATACTCCAATGTGATAACCACGAATTCAGGGTTCCTCGACGTTTCCGGTGGGTTGCGAGGTAGTAAACCAAACCTTCGGCAGGTGTCACAGAGGGCACGGAGCCCAGCCCACAGAGCACAGACAGGGGAGGCCTTAACGCCTTCGCCTGTTCAAAATCAGTCGTAAACCCGTGGATCGTCTGGCTCGATAACTCCCTCCGGATCAGAGCTAAGTTGCTTTTTATAGTGGTCTGGCTCTGTGGCGCTCTGTGTCATCACTCCGGATTGTCTCTGTGATACCACTCCGGTTGCCGTGTAGTGGATCCTTGTTTTAGCGCCCACTGAAATCGTCGGAGAACCGAATTCAGCGAGTTCATCGGACCGCCACGCAACCGATCCCCGGACGAACGAGAACGAGTAAGAGAACGAGAACGATTCAATCCGCAGGTCCAACGATCGCAAAGTTGCCGCACCTCCAAACGCCGTATCGTTCTCGTTCTCATAATCCTACTCGTTCTCGTTCCCTGGCCGCTACCTTCCGGCCAACCCAGGCATTACAAGCGTTGCGGTTACGCGACAGGGGCTCCGAGTTTTTGCGCGTTACGGCCTAATCGCCCGCGGCGGGCCAAAGGGTGTGCAGGGTGAATTCACCCGGGCAGTTGAGTCGGGCGGGAACCCCGCAGGAGCCCGTACCCGTCGAGGTGTAGCCTTGGGCGTTGCCAGCCAACCAGGGGCCACGGATACGCGCGGCGGGCTGGTTCTTGATCGGCACGTGCAGCCAGCGCCCCCCGGGAAGGCAAAGTTGGCCGCCGTGAGTGTGGCCGCACAACACCAGATCGAAGCGGTTGGGCGGCAGTTCATCGGCGATCTCCGGGGAGTGCGCCAATAGCACCGTGCAGGCGTCCTCCGGAATCTTGCGGGCGGCGGCGGTCAGGTCGTGGGTTTTATAAAAATGCGGGTCGTCGATGCCCGCGAACCACAGCCGCTGGCCGCCCCGCACCAGACTGGCCGACTCGTTGAGCAAAATCGGCAGCCCGGCGGCCTCCAGGTGCGGGGCCTGCTCGATAAAGTCGTGGTTGCCCAGAACCCCGAAGCGGGGCACCGCAGGCAGCGCCGCCAGCAGCCGCCGCGATTCGCTCAGCGAGGGATAAAAATCGGTGCGCGTGGAGTTGCGGAAGTCCCCCGTGATGACGATGGCATCGCAGACCAACCCGCGAAGCAGCCCGATGAGCGCGTCGGTGAACTCGGGGTCGAGATCAAGGTGTAAGTCGGTCAGGTGCAGGAGGCGGAAACCGGCAAAGGCCGGGGGCAGGCGGGGGAGCTGCCAGGAGCGGTTAACAAGCCGCGGGGCGAGGTGGTTGGCGCGGGCGCGTTTGAGCAGGCCGGTGGCGGCCAGGGCGAAGGCCACCATCGCGTCGAGCGGCAGCTTGTGCTCGAAGCGAAAAAGGCCGTGGCCCTGGTGGGTGAGCTGCGCCCAGTGGCTGGCCTGGGTGCGCAGGCGCTGCTCGAGCTTTTCGCGGCCGAGGCGCAGCGCGAGCGAGGCATAGGGTTCAGGCAGGTGGGTTACGGCCATGCGGATTTCAGGCCAACCGGGAGGGGGCGCGGCGTTCATGGTTGGGCAGCCTTTTGGTAGATGGCGGCAGTGGCCGCGGCGCACGCATCCCAGTCAAAACTGCGGGCGCGGGCCAGACCGCGTTGGCGCCAGGCAGAGGGTTCGGCGAGCACCGCACGTAGTCCGGCAGCGATCGAGTCCGGGGCGAGCGGATCGACCAGGTGGGCGGCGGCGGCGACAACTTCTCCGAGGGCGCCGCGGTCGGAGCAAACCACCGGGCAACCGCAGGCCATCGCCTCGACCGGGGGCAAGCCGAAGCCCTCAAAGAGCGAGGGATAAACCAGCGCGTCGGCCCCGGCATACCACAACGGCAAATCGGCGGGCTCGACGAACCCGGGCGTGCGGATGCGGGCCCGCGCCGGCGAGACGGCCACGCGAGAGTGGATCACCGCCGCGCCATGCCAGTCGGCCCCGGCCAGCACCAGTTCGTGGGGCCAATCGGGGCGCGCCTCGACGAGCCGCTCGAAGGCCTCGATCAGGCGCAGGTGGTTCTTGGCCGGGTGTTCAAGGCGGGCGAGGTAAACCACATAGGGCCGCGCCAGTTGTTGGCGGACGCGAAACGCCTCCAGCTCGGCGGCGACGGGGGGGCGGAAGCGGGCGTGGTCGATGCCGTTCCAGATCACCGCAATCTGCGCGGCTGGACGGTGGAAAAAGGTTTCCACATCGCGGGCGGTGGCATGGCTCACGGTAATCAGTTGGTTGGCGCAGCGGGCTAGGCGGGGCACCACGTGGCGGCCGTAGGCCATGCGTGCGGGGTCATATTTGCCACGCAGTTGAAAGGCGGCGCAGTCGTGTACCGTGACTACTTGCGGGCAGGGAGGGCGCGCGAGGATGCGTCGGTAGCTGGGAATATGCACCACCTCGGCGCCGATCTCGCGCAGCCGCCGGGGCAACACCAGTTGGTGCCAAAGGATGTCGCGCCCGGCGGGCCGCCAGAATTCGTCCACCTCCTGCCAGTCCGCACGGTCCAGCCAGCGGGCGAACAGCGTGCGGTCCCCGGCCAGGCCGAACAGGCTCAGGCGGACCTCCGGGCAGCCGCGCAGCAGTCCGTCGATCAGCCCGAAGAGGTAAGTGGCGACCCCCGACTTGCCGCGTTGGTTGACGCTGGTGCTGATGGCGACGTGGAGCATGCCGGCGCTTAGAAGACGTTGGGGCCTGAAGCAGGCGGGTTTGGGTGAGGATTTACGCGGGCTGGCCGCGGGCGTTACGGATGCTTCCGCCGCGAATCGTGCGAAAGGACGAGGAGGAGGGCGGACATGGGGCGAACAAGACAGCTGCGGACGATAAGCAAAGGTGGGGCAGGCGCGTTGCGGAGGCGGGATCTACGCCACTGGGGGCGGGCACTTTTAACATCTGAGACTATCGCGCCCTCACCGTCCGTAGGCAACGACCTCGGTATAAAAATATCCACTTCTTTGGGCTGCACCGGCACCCGTCGGGGATAGCGCCGTTGCGCCCGGCAGGATTTCGGAGGGCGCGGCCGGGATATTCGGCTTTGGGTTTAAACCCGAATTAAGGAAGCTGGGCCATCAAGCGGACGGGCATAAAAAAACCGGGCGGTGGAAACGCCCGGTTTGTTATGAGGCGAGAGTGCCTCGGTGAGCTGAGGGCGGTTATTCCGCCGCTTCGGCGCCACCGGTCACTGCGGTGCCACCGATGACGTTCACTTTTTCCATGATCGCGGCGGTGAGTTTGGCAGCCAACTCGGGTTTTTCGCGCACCGCTTGTTTGGCGGCATCGCGGCCCTGGCCAACCAAGTCGCCCTGGTAGGAGATCCAAGAACCCTTTTTCTCGAGAATCTTGTGCTCGATGCCCAGGTCGATGAGCGAACCGGAGGCGGAAATGCCCTCGTCGTACATGATGTCGAACTCGCACTCGGTGAAGGGCGGAGCGACCTTGTTCTTAACCACCTTCAGCTTGGTGCGGTTACCGATGATCTTGCCGTCCGGGGTCTTGATCTGGTCCTTGCGGCGGATGTCGATGCGGATCGAGGAGAAGAACTTCAGCGCGCGGCCGCCAGAGGTGGTCTCGGGGCTGCCGAACATGACGCCGATCTTTTCGCGGATCTGGTTGGTGAAAATACAGATGCACTTGGTCTTGCTGACCACGGCGGTGAGCCGGCGCATGGCCTGGGACATCAGGCGGGCCTGGCTGCCCATGGTCATATCGCCCATCTGGCCGTCGAGTTCGGCCTTGGTGATGAGGGCGGCGACCGAGTCGAGGATGATCACGTCAATCGCGTTGGAGCGAATGAGGGTTTCCATGATGTTGAGCGCGTCTTCGCCGGAGTCGGGCTGGGAGACGAGCAGGTCGTCGAGTTTCACGCCGACGACACGGGCGTATTTCGGGTCGAGGGCGTGCTCGACGTCGATGAAGGCGGCGAGGCCGCCGCGGCGCTGGGCCTCGGCGATGACGCTCAAACAGAAGGTGGTTTTACCGGAGGATTCCGGCCCGTAGATTTCGATGATACGGCCGCGGGGCAGGCCCTTGCCGCCGAGGGTCAGGTCGATGGCGAGTGAACCGGTCGAGACGGTTTCGACGGCCATCTTGTTGTTGTCACCCAGACGCATGATCGAGCCTTCGCCGAATTGCTTGGTGATGGCGCTGACAGCGAGGTCAACGTTCTTGCGGGTGGCGGCGTCGGGGGCGAGGACGGCGGGGGCGGACGAGGAGGTCTTGGCAGGAGCGGCTTTGGACATGATACGAGGAGGAGCGGACGGGTGTGTTTTATGGTTGAGGAAGCGAGGCAATCGCCCCGCTGCTTGGAGGGGCCAACGTGAAACGCGCGAGTTGGCGGAAGCAAGCCAAGCGTGGCGAAAAAGCGCGAATTTACCGGTTGACCCGGGGCGAGGTGAGGAAGGTGAACCCCAAAAAGTAGCGCAGACCTCCAGTCGGCTCGGCTGGGTGGACGGCATGTTCGGGAATTCAACTGGAGGTAAACCCTGGGGTTTGGGCCCGAGGCAGACTGGAAGTCTGCGCTACTTTCGAGGGCACCAGCGGGCGCATTTCCCAAGGTTTGCAGTTGTGCCGCCGGGCACGCGGGGCGATAGGTGGGCGGCGTGGTTCTCGTTTTCCTTGAGCGAGCTACGCTGTTTTCCCGCAGTTTCACCGGTTCCTTCATCGTCTTTTTATGGACTACTATTCCCCTCTCGAATCCCTGTCCGGTTTAATCCTGGGTGTCGGCCTCGCCGCCCTGCTCACGCTCTTGTTTGGCGTTTACACCATCGGGCCGACCGAGCGCGGCGTGCTCACCACCTTCGGCCGCGCCCAACGCACCCCCGGCTCCACCGCCGAGGACCCCATCCTCGGGACGCTGCTCACCGAGGAAGAAAAACAGCGCTACAGCTACCCGTGCGTCCGCGTCATTCTGCCCGGCGGCCCTTACTTCAAGTGGCCTTGGCAGAAGCTCTACAAAGTCGACATGACCATCCAAACCGTCGACATCACCTGGGACCCGGACATCCGCCAGGACGCGATCGAGGCGGTGACCAAGGACAACCTCACCGTGCAGATCTCCGGGCAGATCCGCTGGAAACCCTGCGAGCGTAACCTCTACGCCTACCTGTTCGGCATCTCGCGGCCGGCGGCCCACGTGGTCGGCTACTTTATTTCGGTGCTGCGCGACCGCATCGCCACCTTCCACGGCGAGGCTGCTGAGGGAGCGGTCGAGGGTGTTTCCATCAACGACCTGCGGCGCAACCTTTCGCTGATTAACAGTTTTATGGAGGAGGCCTGCCGCAAGACCGCCGCCCGCTACGGCATCGACCTCGACGCCGCCCTCATCACCAACATCGACCCGCCGAGCGACGTCGATGAGGCGCTCGCCTCGATCAACACCACCCAAAACCAGGTGGCCGCCTCGATCAGCCAGGCCAAGGCCGACGCCGATCAGCGCCTGAAGATGGCCGAGCAGGCGGTGCAGATCGCCGAAAACCGCGCCCAGGCCGAGGCCGCGCCGCTGCTCGAACTGGGTAAAACCCTCGCCGCCATGCACGCCGAAGGGGGCAAGCCCGCGCTCGACAGTTACCTGCGCAATGCCCGCCTGCCGCTGCGCGAAAAGGCCGCCCAAACCGTTCTTAAACTCTAACCGCCCGTCCCTCCCCGCCATGTCGTTTTTCTCCACGCTTATTCTCGGTGTGATCGGCACCTTCATCGCCACCCCGATCGTGCTCGCGATCGGCCGCATGCTCCAACTCTGGCGCGTGCTGCCCGAGCGCACGGTGATCGTTTACACCTTTTTCGGCAAAGTGGTCGGCCAGCTCGACGAGCCGGGACTGTTTCTGCCCATCATGCACTTCGGCCCGCGCGCCCTGTTGTTTCCCCTGTTCGGCAAGGCCTACGTCGTGAGTACGGTGATCCACCAGGCCTACCTGCGTAACCAGTTGGTGAATTCCGAAGAAGGCGCGCCGATGGGAGTGGGCATCTGGTTCGAGATGTTCGTCAACAACCCCAAGGCCTACCTGTTTCAAAACTCCGACCCGATCGGTTCGCTCAAGGCCAACGTCGCCACGGCGATCGTCAAACAGCTCTCCAACCTGCGCCTCGAGGTCTTGCTGGAAAACCGCGATGCGCTCTCGCGCAAGGTGCGCGAGGAAGTTTCGCCGACCTCCTCGCAGTGGGGTTTCAGCCTCGGCTCGACCTACATTCGTAAGGTGGCCTTCCGCGACCGGGGCATGATCGCCGAGATCCAGCGCAAGGTGGTCAATCGCCTGCGCCAGGTGACCGCGGCGATGCGCCAGGCCGGCGACAACGAGGTGGCGATTATCCACTCCGAGGCCGATCGCCAGGCGGCGCAGCGGCTCGGTCAGGCTCAGGCGGTGCGGCCGCAGGTGGTGGGCAGGGCGTTGGCGGAAATCCAGCGCGTGCCCGAGGTGGCTGACGCGCTGTTTGCGCTGCTGGACATCCAGGCGACCCTGAAGAGCCCGGGGAAAATCACCCTGGCCGGAGGGGATTCGGCCGGGTTGTTGCTCAACACCTGAGTGGGCGGGGGGCGGAGCGCGCTTTCGTCGGCGTGCGGCGTGCCTCTGTTTCCGGAATCGAAACGACTCCGTCGTCCCGCTACGCCCCGGAGGCACGGGATTGTTCGGGAACGTAGCGGGAGCGCGAAGCGCTTTCGACACGTGCGCGAGGCGCGACTTGGATTCCGAATCGAAACGACTCCGTCGTCCCGCTACGCCCCGAAGCGTGCGGGTGCTTCCGAGGCGTAGCGGGGGCGCGGAGCGCTTTCGACGCGTGCGCGAGGCGCGCCTTGGATTCCGGAGTCGAAACGACTCCGGCGCCCTGCTACGCCCCGGAGCGCGCGGGAAGGGCCAAGGCGCGCCCGGATGTTGGCGATCGCAGGAGCGCCTTGAGGCGAACGATAAGAATTACGGGGAGGCCCAGGGCGCACGCGGGCGGCCCTTATCCGTCTTGGTGCTAGGGATTTCCTTTAGGCCGCACGATTTAGGCTAAAGTTGCGCCGACGCCGGGCCGTAAAGGATAGGGTGAACCCCTCATGTCTCCACGCCCGTGACCGTCCCCAAATCGGTGGACCGCGGGCTGACGCTACCCCGCCCGCTTTCTTAACCCTGGTCCTATGAGCAAACGAATCCTCACCGTCGATGACGCCGCGACCATGCGTAAAATGGTCGCCTTTACCCTCAAGGACGCGGGCCACGAGGTGCTCGAGGCCGTTGATGGTTGCGACGCGCTCAATGTCCTCAAGGACCGCGCTGTCGACCTAGTCATCACCGACCTGAACATGCCCAACATGGACGGGATCGAACTTACTCGCCAGTTGCGCGCCCTGCCGGCCTTCGCCCGCACGCCGATCATTTTGCTCACCACCGAATCCGACCCGGCGAAAAAAATGGCAGGCCGCACGGCCGGCGCCACCGGCTGGATCGTCAAACCCTTCAACCAAGAACAGCTCCTCGCCATCGTCGCGAAAGTGCTGCCCGCCTGAACCAGCCCCTCCCATGTCGATGAACGAATCACTGCAACAGGAACTGGTTAAGGATCTGCTCGTGGAAAGTTACGAGGGGCTCGATCTGTTTGACCGCGAGCTGCTCGGCATTGAGCAGGGCCAGGGCGGCAGCGACCGCCTCAACATCATTTTCCGCGTCATTCACACCATCAAAGGCACCGCAGGCTGCATCGGCCTGGGACGCATTGAGAAACTCGCCCACTCCGGGGAAAACCTGATGAGCCTGCTGCGCGACGGCAAACTCGTCGCAACCGGGGAAATCGTCTCCGCCTTGCTCAGCCTCTCCGACGCCCTGCGCGGCATGCTGCGCGTGCTGGAGTCGACCGGCTCCGAGAGCACCGTTGAGCACACCGATTTGCTCGCCCAACTCGAGCGCCTGCAGATCGCCCCGAGCGCCACCCCGGCCCCGGTGGTGGCCAAGCCGACCTACGGCCTCTTTGACGACGAGGATGACCTCCCCGCAGCAGCCGCCGCAGTCGCGCCCATCGATGAAATCCATGCCGACGCCGAGTACGACGCCGAGAATGAGCCCGCCGCCGCAGCCCATCACGAGACGGCGCCAACAGCCGCCGTGATCACCGCGAGTGCTCCCGTCGTCGCCGCAGTTGCCGCACCGGCCGCCTCCCGCGCCCCGGTATCCGAGGCGCCCGCCGCCGACCCATCACGATCCACCGCCAGCGTGGCCGACAACGCCATCCGCGTGGACATTACCCAATTGGACAAGGTCATGAATCTGGTCGGCGAACTCGTGCTCGCCCGCAATCAGATCGTTTCCAACACCACGGTGTTTGACCAGGCCGCCCTGACCACTGCCGCTCAGCGCCTCAACATCATCACCACCGAGCTGCAGGAAAGCGTGATGAAGACGCGCATGCAGCCCATCGGCAACGTCTGGGCCAAGTTCCCCCGCGTCGTCCGCGATGTCGCCAAGGATTTGGGCAAAAAGGTCCGCCTGGTCATGCAGGGCCAGACGACCGAACTCGACCGCACCATCATCGAGGCGATCAAGGACCCGCTCACCCACATCGTGCGCAACTCCATTGACCACGGTATCGAATCTCCCGAGCGCCGCACCGCCGGCGGTAAGGCCGACGAGGGTCTGTTGTCCCTGCGCGCCTTCCACGAGGGCGGCCAAGTGATCATCGAGATCATGGACGACGGCAACGGCATCGACCTGGAGCGGGTCAAAGCCAAGGCGGTTTCCAAAAACCTGATCACCGCCGAGCAGGCCGGCCGCATGACCGAGCGCGAGGCGATTAACCTCATTTTCCTCCCCGGCCTGTCCACCGCCGAAAAGATCTCCAACGTCTCCGGACGCGGCGTGGGCATGGATGTGGTTAAAACCAACATTGAAAAGATCGGCGGCTCGATCGACCTGCAGACCCAGTGCGGCCAGGGCACGACCCTGCGGATCAAGATCCCGCTGACCCTCGCGATTATCCCCGCCCTGATCGTCACCAGCGGCGGCGCGCGTTACGCCATTCCCCAGGTGAGCTTGCTGGAGCTGGTGCGTCTCGAGGGCGCGACGGCCCGCACCGGCATTGAAAAACTTTGCGGTGCTCCCGTCTACCGGCTGCGCGGCAACCTGCTGCCGCTCGCCTTTATCAACGAGCAACTGCGCACCGCCCCCGGACTGGGCCGCTCCATCGGGGATGATGACGTCATTAACATCGTTGTCCTCCAGGCCGATGGCCGGCCCTTCGGCATGGTGGTCGACGAGATCAACGACACCGAAGAAATCGTGGTTAAACCGCTCGGCAAACAGCTCAAGGGCATCTCCTGCTTCGCCGGCGCCACCATCATGGGTGACGGCCGGGTCGCGCTCATTCTCGACGTGGTTGGCTTCGCCCAGCACGCCCACGTCGTCGCCGAAACCCGCGAGCGTCCGGTGGACGTGGCTAAGACCTCGTTTGTCGCCGATTGCGACAAGCGCCAGTCTCTCCTGCTCTTTAATGTCGGCGGCAAACGCCGCATGGCCATCCCCTTGGCGCTGGCCGCCCGGCTCGAGGAATTCCCGCTCTCCCAGATCGAGCACACCGGTGACTCCGAGGTGGTCCAGTACCGCGGCCAGATTATGCCGCTGATTCGGGTGGGCAACTACATCACGGGTGGGAAGGTGGTCGAAGCCGATCCCGAGAAACTCTCGGTGGTGGTTTACTCCGAAAACGGCCGCTCGGTCGGCTTCGTGGTCTCCAGCATCAACGACATCGTGGAAGAGGCCTTCGAGGTGCAACGCCACGCCTCCGGGCGCGGCCTGGCCGGCTCGGCGGTCGTCCAGGGCCACGTCACCGACCTGCTCGACGTGCCCGCGCTCATTCGTAACGCCACCCCGTCCTTTTACGCGGTCGCCGCCTGAACTTTCCCCACCCCATGTCCACCGCCAACCAATACTGCACCTTCTACGTCGACGGCCTGTTCTTTGGCGTCGAGGTGTTGCGCGTCCAGGAGGTCATCCGCTTCCAGGAAATGACCCCCGTTCCTCTCGCCTCCAACGTCGTCAGCGGACTGATCAACCTGCGCGGCCAGATCGTCACCGCCATTGACCTGCGCCGCCGCCTGGCCCTGGCCGACCGCGACCCGGCCGAGTTGCCCATGAATGTGGTGATCCGCACCGACGACGGCGCCGTTAGCCTTCTGGTCGACCAGATCGGCGACGTGCTCGAGGTCGATGCGGACAACTACGAACGCCCGCCCGAGACCCTCAGCGGGGTGGCCCGCCAGCTGGTGCTCGGGGTTTATAAACTCAAAGACAACCTCCTGCTCATTCTCGACACCGACCAGACCGTAGACCTCGTCGAAAAAACCGCCTCCGCCACCGCGAAGGCCGCCTAATCTCTTTTCAAGTATCACTCTTAGCAAACACCCCACCCAACCGTAATTCATCATGCTCCGCATTGACTCCTCCATGAACGCTTCTGCCCCCGCCTCCGCCAAAGCCCACGCCCGCACCGATTCACCTGCCCTGACCAAGCCCGAGGTCGCCAAGGCCGTGGTGGTGGCCAAAAAGAAAAAGTCCGCCGCCGCCGCGCCGGTGGCCTCCGTCCCTGCAGCCGCAGCTAATGGCGAGCTGGCCGCCCTTCGCGCCCGCCTTGCCGCCCTCCAATCCAATCAGGCGTTCGTAGAATATGCTGCTGACGGTGGCATCATTGAAGCCAGCCCCGCATTTCTCGCACTCATCGGTTACACGGAGGCCGAACTGGTGGGGCAAAACCACGACCAGTTTCTCGGAGGCGAAATCCGCGGGCCTTTGGCGCATCAGCAATTCTGGAGCGAACTCAACGCCGGTAAAACGGTGACCGTTGAATGTCGGCGTCTAGCTAAGGGTGGACGGGAGTTAGTCGTCCAATCCACGGCGGCACTGCTCGTATCGAGCAAAAATAAGCCGGCACGCATCATCGAGGTTGTTACCGACCTGACCGCCGCCCGTGCCATCGCCGCCGAAATGGCCGAGCTCAAGGTGCGCGCCGAGATCACCAACATGACGAGCATCGTCTCCGAGTCCGACCTCAAGGGCGACATCCTCAATATCAACGAAAAGTTCTGCGAACTCTCTCAATACAGCCGCGAGGAGTTGATCGGCAAACCGCACAACACCACCCGCCACCCGGACATGCCCAAGGACGTGTTCAAGCAGCTCTGGGGCACCATCGGTAAGGGCAAGCCGTTCCGCGGCATCATCAAAAACCGCAAGAAGGACGGTAACCCCTACTACGTTGACGCAGTGATTGCCCCGGTGCTCGGCGCCAACGGCAAGCCGATCAAATACATCGGGGTGCGTTACGATATCACCGCGGCCGAAATCGAGCGCCAGAACGCCAAGGGCGTTCTGGATGCGATCAACAGCACCTACGCCTTCATCGAGTTCGACACCGACGGCAACGTGCTCCTCGCCAACCAAATTTTCTTGAGCTCCATGGGTTACCGCTTGGATGAAGTTCAGGGAAAACACCACCGCACCTTCGTCCCCGCCGATTACGCCGGCAGCCAGGAGTACCGGAATTTCTGGCAGGACCTAAAGAACGGCATCACCAAGTCGGATACCTTCCGTCGCATCACCAAAGAGGGTAAGGACATTTACATCCAGGCCGTTTACGCCCCGGTCAAAGACGAGATGGGCCGCATCTTCAAGGTGGTGAAAATCGCCACCGACGTAACCGCCGTAAAAATTGAATCGATCAACAACGAGCGCCAGCTCGCCGAGGCCAACCGCAACCAGGCCGTGATCGAGTTCGACGCCTCCGGCACCATCCTCGAGGCCAACGAAAACTTCCTCAACTGTCTCGGCTACCGGATGGACGAGATCAAGGGCAAGCACCACCGCATGTTTGTCGATCCGGCCTTCGTCGCCAGCGAAGCCTACTCGCGCTTCTGGGCCGACCTCAACGCCGGTAAGTTCCAAACTGCCGAGTACATGCGCATCGGCAAGGGCGGTAAGGAGGTCTGGATTCAGGCCACCTACAACCCGCGTTTTGATGCCACCGGCAAGGTCAACAAGGTGATCAAGTTCGCTTCCGACATCACCGCCCGTAAGCAGGCCGAGGCCAGCCTCAAGCGCACCCTCGATACCGTGGCGATGAACGCCCAGTCGCTCGGTTCCGCTTCTGAGGAGCTCTCTGCGGTCGCCCAGCAGATGAGTTCCAACTCCGAGGAAACCGCAGCCCAGTCCAATGTGGTCGCCTCCGCCTCCGAGCAGGTCAGCAAGAACGTGGCCACGGTGGCCACCAGCGCCGAGGAGATGAGTGCTTCGGTGCGCGAGATCGCCAAAAACGCCAACGACGCGGCCCGCGTTGCCACCACGGCGGTCAAGGTCGCCGAGGACACCAACCAGACGATCGCCAAGCTCGGCCAGAGCTCCATCGAGATCGGCAAGGTCATCAAGGTGATCACCTCGATTGCCCAGCAAACAAACCTGCTCGCGCTCAATGCCACTATCGAAGCGGCCCGTGCCGGCGAGGCGGGCAAGGGCTTTGCGGTCGTGGCCAACGAGGTGAAGGAACTGGCCAAACAAACGGCGGCCGCCACCGAGGACATTAGCGCCAAGATCGAGGCGATTCAGAGCGATACCAAGGGCGCGGTAATCGCGATCGCCGACATCGCCAAGATCATCGGCCAGATCAACGACATCTCCAGCACCATTGCCAGCGCGGTGGAGGAGCAGTCGGCGACCACCAACGAGATCGCCCGAAACGCCAACGAGGCGGCCAAGGGCAGCACCGAGATCTCGCGCAACATCACCAACGTGTCCACCGCTGCACGCAGCACCACCGAGGGCGCCAACAACACCCTCTCCGCCGCCCAGGAGCTGGCCCGTTTGGCCTCCTCGCTCAAGGACGTGGTCGATGCGGCCACCAAGAAATAATCCCCACGGCAGACCCCGCACGAGCGCATTTGAAATCCCCATCGCGGCCCCTTGCCGTAAAACGTAGCGCGGGCTTCCAGCCTGCCTTTGGTTACCGAAGCAGACTGGAAGTCTGCGCTACTTTTGCGGCAAAGCCCCAATATCAAATGCGCTCGGGCTGCGGCCCGCCTCCCGTATTCCAGCCGTGGTCTAAGCGGCTCCATTTATCATGAAACTCGTTCAGCTCATCTACTGCAGCCAGGTCACGGGTCGACTCACGCTCGACACGGTCCAGGCCATTCTTAACAAGGCGGCGAAAAACAATCCGTCGCGGGGCCTCACCGGCTTTCTCGCCTTCGACGAGAATAACTTCATTCAGGTCCTCGAAGGTGGAGATTCGATGGTTAACCTCCTGTTCGGTTCCATTTGTCGCGACACCCGTCACCACGGGGTGCATCTGATCAGCTTCCGCGAGATTGAGGAGCGGCAGTTCCCCCACTTTGCGATGGGCGACTGCAACCTGGCGGCGGTCGATTCATCGTCGATTGAGCGTTATGTGGACAGCACGGTATTTGAGCCAACCCGGCTTTCTGCCGAGTCAGCGCTGGGTTTGTTGCAAGCGCTGGAAGCACAGCGGCGGGCCGAGGCGGCGCCCAACGCTTTGTAGGGAGTTGGCGCTGAGCCGTGGCCGATGGGCTACGGGAACGTAGCAAGGGCGCGGAGCGCACCCCGGGCTCACGCCCGAGGCCACGGGGGGGAGTGTGGCCTTGAGCGTGAGCTCAGGGGGGCGACGTGAAAAGCGTAAGGGAATCGAAACGACTCCGTCGCCCCGCTACGCCCCGGAGCGTGCGGGTGCTTCCGAGGCGTAGCGGGAGCACGGAGCGCTTTCGACCCGCGTGCGCGAGGCGCGCCCTTCCCGCTTAGCCCTCGGCGCGGGCTTGGACGCGGCGCCAAATCTCCAGCAGCGCCTGGAAATCGTACTCGCGGTTGCGGCTCTCGACCACGAAGTCGAATTTCCCGATCTGCTCCAACTCGCGTTCGGCCGTCTCCATGCGATGGGCGATTTCCGCTTCGCTTTCCCCTCGCCCAGTCAGGCGCACCCGCAGTTCGGGAATGGGTACATTGATGAACACCGTGCCCATGCGCTTGGCCAACAGGGGGTTGGCCTGGGCAGCACGGCAGAAGCTCTCCACGCCCTGCACATCGACGTTGATGATCAGGCTGCGGCCGGCGGCCAGCGGTTCGAGCACCGAGGAGGCCAGGGTGCCGTAGCGGTTGCCGGTCTTGTGGACCCAGGCCCATTCCAAAAACTCCGCGGCGGCCACCTTGGCGTCGAACTGCTCGGGGGTTAAAAAGTGATAATGCACACCGTTGACCTCACCGGGCCGAGGGGCGCGGGTGGTGGATGTGATGATACGCGCGAAGCCGGGAACCTCGGCCACCATGCGTTCGCACAGCGTGGTTTTTCCAGAGCCGGCCGGGCCAGCGAGAACAAGCAGCACAGGGGTCATGGGGGAGCGGTCTAAGGGTTAAACCAGCGTGGGGTTAGTAGGTGAAGGCGACCCCGGCCAGCAGCAGGCCGTAGGCGGTGAGCCCCGCGCCCAGGGCCCGCGCCCGACCTGGGGTGCGGTAAAGCCACTGAATGAAATCGCGCAGGCGAAACGGCGAGGCGCCCAGGTAGATGGCCGCACTAACGGCGACGTACAGGGCCGACACCAGAAAGAGGCGCTGCGGCAGTTCATAACGACCGTAGGCGGACATCAGCAGGGGCCAAGCGCCGACCAAGATGACCACGCTCAGTCCGCGCACCGCCAAGAACTCCGGCAAGTAGATAAAGGA
>CAMBUJ010000066.1 GCA_945871005.1 Opitutus sp. GAS368
GCCGTTGCCCGAGCGGAACCCGTCGCTGCGGTTATCCCGGGTAACATTATTAAAGAAGAAATTACCATTGGCAGTAATATCCTCTTCGCGGCCACCCACCGTGATGCCCCGGACATTCCCCGTGCAGCGGTTGGCGGCCACCACATTAAACCCGGTGTTGCCCTTGATCTCCTGATTCCAGACATGCACCCCAGAAAAACCATTGCCCATCAAATCATTGCCAAACACCACATGGTGGGAAATCGCCTCCTCCAAAAACACCCCGTGGCGACGGTTGCCGCTGCTAACATTATAGAGCGCGGTTCCATCCTTGGAATGCGCATCCAAATCAATGCCGTCCATTCCGTTGCCGACGATTGCGTTGTCAATCGAGTGGACCCGGGTAGCAACGTGGCTCCAAATACCGCGGGCCAAATTGGCGGAGACGCCACAATGATAAACAAACACCGGGGCCTTGGACCCGTGACCGCGGGCAAACACGCCGTCGCGAGCACCTTGGGTGATTTGCACCCCGTCGATCACCGCCAGCCCGGCGCCGGCCGCATTAAGCGGGAAGAACGCCTGGCGGCCGCCATCCAAGGTGCCGCCGGAAATGGATCCCACCCCGCTGCTCGGCATGGATACGACCTGGCTGAGCGGAGCTTCTTTTACATAATCGGGCTCCCGTTCGGTGTTAAGATCCGCCAAAATGCGCCCCTGCAAGAGCACACAGGTGTAAGGAGGCAGCTTCAGCCCCTTGGGGTCGCGCGAAATATATTCGCCATCCAATTTTAATACCAACACCGCGTCGGGGTGCTCGGTCCGCGCCTGGTCGAGTGCGGCCTGCACCACCGCCAGATCCACCGGAACCGCTTTGATTTTATTGGTTTTCTTTTTGCCGCTGACGGGGTCCACCGTTTCGGTCTTTTGCGCCACTCCGCCCGGCACACTCAGGTCAAAGCGCTCCTTGCCGGGCACAATCAGTGGATTTTTATGCGGGTTCATCGCAGTCGGCGGGTTAAATACCGTCAGTTTAGCTGCAGCCGCTGGAGTCACCAGGCCGGGGTTGCCGACCAAAAAAACCTCGCCACAGGTAGGCGCGAGACTGACCGAACCGGTGAAGCTATTATTAAAAAACTGCTGATTTTTTCCATCAATGGCCACCCGTTGGCCGGTGGCGGAACTACGGTTCTCGCTCACCAACACCCCGGCGCTCTCGGCGGTCAATTCCAAGGCATTGGCATCATCAATCAGATTGCGGGTAATCACCCCGCGATCCGAAGCACTGATGATCGCCGCGGTGTTGCCGGAAAAACGATTCCCGGCGACCACACTGCACAGCGATTTAATCACCAGGGCGGAGCCTTTATTGGCTTCAAACTGATTATCCAAACACATAAAAGCGCCGGATTGATCGACCCTCACCCCATCGGTATTCCCAAAAATAAACGAACGAGTGAGACTGCATGCCTCGTTGACCACCGCTGCGTCACGGCCGGTCAAAAAAATGCCCGCCGATGAACAACCACTGATCGCAAGTTGATCTAGGTTAATCCGGCCCGATTCATTGATTTGAATCCCCACCGCCACCACCCCGCTGCCTTGAATCGGGGCCGGCAGTCCCAACCAGCGCCGAACAAAACCAGGTCGATCGCCAGGCCCGCCTGTCCCCGTAATCGGGGCCGGCCCAGGACCAATGGAGGTAATCGAGACCAACTCCGCCTTCTCAATTAACACCAGGCTGCGAGCGGTGGCCCCGGCCGCGGCAAAAATGCCGGCGGAGGGCGACAGTTTTAAACTCATGCGCGAACCCAACTGGAGCGGTTTTGCCCCGACCACCAACGGCCCGCTTGGCTCCAGGATCAAAAATGCGGTCGGCCGCGCGGCTCGGGCGGAATTGATGATTTTTTGCGCCTGATCGACTGACCCGGCCGGCAGGACGACCGGCAGATTAACCTCCTGCGCGCTTAGGATAAAGGGCGCGTCGGGGGGCGTGAAACCCGTGTCAAAGTTGGCCTGCGCCGGGGCGACGATCAGGGACAAACCGGCAACCAGGAGTGTTTTTTTAAGCAAGGCGATCATGATAAAATTTGCGCATAAGCCCATAATGCACAGGCAGATAATCGAGGTTTTGAGCGGGGATAAAAAAGGCGGGGCAGCCTATTTTAAATCAAGGGAAGACCAAAGCAACACGACGACCATCGCCGCCAGATCGCCTTAATTCAATAACCTTCTACACTTATTTCCTGCAACAATCATTTCGGCCTTTTGCGTGAATAACGAGGTCGAGGAGGCAGAAGTTTGATTCGTTTCAGGTAGCTAAACAGAACCTTACTCGCTTATGTAAGACAATATACGATAATTACAGCCTCGTTTTATTAAGCGTCCATTAGCGTTCATAAGGGGTTAAAAACAATGACTGTAATGCATCATAAAATACCCTTAACGATGAATGAGTTGCGTAGATCCAGTAAATTTTCACCTTTGTTTCCGGCTGAACCAAAGATGTGCTGCCGTCTCAGGGGCTGATGATCGGGTTCCCTGATTCGGCATTTTTAACCACAAAAAGTGCAAAAAACTCGCAAAAAACGGCCATCGGAAGGGGACCATTTTGATTTTGCGTCATTTTGCGCCTTTTGCGGTTAACTCTTCTGATGAATTTCCATCCGCGGGTGGGTTTCGCTCGTTAACAAGCCTTACAGGCATTGTGGTTAAAACGGTTCGTTTTATTTTTTGGCGAGTTTGCGCTTATGGGATCTGGATCGACGTCACCCCCAAGAGCTGGCTTTTGAACAGACCATCATCTCCCGGCAGGGCTTCGACGTTCACCTCGGTGGCGTCCGGCAAAACCTCGGCGGGAAACGCCCAACTCGAAGGCGCGGGATGACCCACCGCACCAGTGAGTATCTTTTCGTGCGCCTGGCCACCCGACGACCAAGTGACCTTGAGGCGACCGTTGTAAACCAGTGCGGGTTTCGCGCCCTTGACCCTGAAATGCACCGGCTGGCCGGCCCGATCGCAGGTGATGGAGCCGTTGCCCTTTTCCTTGAGCACCCATCCGGAATTCCCCGCCGGCACCAGGTCCATGCGTGCATACTCCAAAGCCCCCGTACCGAGTCGCGCCGGCACCGGGCGCGGGGCGGCTGCCGGTTGGTCGAGGGCGGACAAAATCGCCTCCGCCAGCAGTTTACCATAAAGTGCATGGCCGAGGTCGGAGGGATGGATCTTGTCGGGGAAAAACTGCTCAAGGGTGAACTTCCCGGCGGCGAGTTCTCGGGTAATCGTCGGCCCGGTGAGCACTTCCATGATCCCGTAATGAGCGGCAACCCGGTGGTGGGCCAACACGCTCGGCGAGATCAGCCCTTGGTTATAAAAACCCTCTTGTTGCACGACCTGACTGGTCGAGAAAAATACCAGACCGATTGCCGGATTGGCGCGCAGGGCTTGGCGCACGATCGCCTCCATCGAGTCCACGGCCGAGGCGACCCCAGCCGGGCCTTTCTGCACCTGAGTGAAATTGTTTACCGCGTATTCGACCACGAGCAGATCGACCGGAGGTTCCAGTAATTCACGCCCGACCCGGTAAACCCCAAACCCCGAGCCGGTGCCGCCGGTCGCCGAGACGCGTGAACTGACCTTGCTGCCGCGGCGTTCGATCTCTGCGGACAAGAGGCGCTGGGTAACGATGCGGTAGGCCTGCCCCGAGCTGGCGCCCGCGCCAACCGTGATCGAGCCGCCGAGAAAGCCGATGACCACCGGCTGACGGCTGCGCACCTTGGCGGCGAAACTGGCGAGATTTTGCGCCCCGATCGGCACAAAGTCGGCCACTTTCACCGGAGCAAGGGCCTCCACCGCCGGTGAAGGCGGGGTCGCGGCTGAAAGCGAGGTGGGGACCTCGATGGCGAGTAAAGCAAGCAACGCCAGGGTCGCTCGCGGGAGGCAGGAGGCAGGGATCATAGGGAATGAGGAAATCGGGATTGGGCTGAATTTTTGCCCACTAAACACAAAAAAAACACGAATGCCGGAGGTCGGCTTTCAAACCGGTTTAACCACTAATAGGCACTAATAGTCACTAATATCGGAACAGAGCGGATGAGAAAAATCCCACTAAACCAACGTAGTCGTTACCTATGTAAGCGGTGGTTTAATTAGTGCCAATTAGTGTTCATTAGTGGTTAACAATCCAATCGGTAAAAAACGCCAGGTAAGCGAAGCGGTTAAACTCAATTATTTAACCAGTGATTACGTCTTTCTTCGCGCAACCTCGCGAGCCTTCGCGGTTAAATAAATCGGTGGGCTCGGCTTTGTGTCATTTCGTGTTTTTGTGGCCAATGAATTGATGTGTCCCACCGAAAACGTCGAATGAACGATGGCATCGAGCTTAAGGGATTGTTCTCTTCGTCCGTTGCGTTCTTTTGCGGCTAAACGGCCTTGGTTGAATCCGACTTTTGAGTATTACTCCCGATACTACGGTTTAAGCGGCGTTACGTGGACCGCTTCTTCAACCAGCGATATGATCGAGACCGCCTCGTTTTCGGCGGACTGTGTCGGCGACGAATTGGAAATCAACAGCGTCAACCGCCCGCCTTCCGGCGCGGAGTAGGTTTCATTGCAAATATCGGACTCATCCTCCGATTGTTTGTTTTTCCGCACGATCAGGACGCTCAGTTTGCCCTTGATCAGGGGGACGGCGACGGACTCGCCCGCAGGGATAAGCCGTTTGTCGTCGTTTAAGGCCAAACTGATCGGGCGCGGGGATAAATTAACCACTCGCGCATCTGTAACACCTTCACCACTCGCCAAATCAGGCACTACCTGGGTGGTAAACTGGCCTCGAGACAGCGCTGAGGGGGTCAGCAGAATAAACACCTTGGCGACATCCTGCGGCAGGGTCGCCGTGGCCACGGGAACCTCTTTATTAACGCCGTCCTTGAGTTGGGTTTGGACAAAAACCAAGTCTCTTGGCCCTTCATAAAAAAGGGGTTGCGAAAGTGCAAAGGAAGGTACGTAGAGAGGCTTTTTTTCTCCCACCTGCAGCACGCCGGCCTGGGTGAGGCCCCGGCCGATGGAAATGGCTTTGATTTCGACCCGCACCGGCGGCTGGTCGGCAACCGGGGTGGGTTGGGCCGGGAGCGTGGTAACAACCAGACCTAAAAAGAGGGAGGTAAGGAGGCGGGAAGGAAGCGATTTCATTGGGGGGGGGGACTTACAATCAAGGAGCGAGCGGTTTGGGTGCTCCCGGGACAGGCGGCGGGGGAGCATCGGCGAGCGGAACAATCGTCAACGCCTCTTCGTTATCAGCAAAGCCCCCTCCGAGCGGGGGAATGATGAGCAGGGTTAAACGCCCCCCCTCCGAAGCCGTATAGGTTTCCCGACAAATATCCGCTTGGTCATCGGCCTGTTTTTTAACGCGGGGAATGAAGACCTTCACCCGGCCTTTCACCAAAGGCACGGTCACCATCTTGCCGTTTTCCAAGAGCGACTGGGCATTATTTAAAGCAATCGGTACAACGCGTCCGGTATAATTGATAAAGCGGGCCGTATTCGCGGGTGCATCGGTCTCCGAATGAGGCACCACCAGGGAGCCAAACTTCCCCGGTTCTTTTGCACGGGGGACAAAAAGCACCAAGCCCTTTCGCATTTCGAGTGGAATCTTCACTTTGGCCACCGAGACCTCCTTTTTGACCCCGTCTATAACTTGGGTCTGAAGAAAATCCATCTCCTCCGGCCCTTGATAGGTATAGGGTTCGGACAGGGCGTAGGAGGGAACGTATAACATTTTCTTTTTACCCTGCTGGAGCGCACCTAAATTCGTGATGCCACGGCCAAAGGCCACGGCTTTAAGCTCCACATTCACTTGGGGCACCGGGGGCTTGGGCTGGGCGCATAGCGCGCCGGCGGTTAAGGCAAAAACTAAAGCTGTAAGCACTCGATTCATGGGGGATATAGAGCGGGTTGGACGATTAAATATCGGTGGGGCCCAGCCAGCGGAAGGCTACGATCACAAAGCGGCGGCCGAATTTTTTATTATCATCATTATTCAGGTTGGCCGGGGTCGTTTCCGCAGCATCGGCAGTTGAATTGACATAATCAGGCACGCGCTGCACCACAGCTTCGCACCAAGCCCGCGCCGAGATGGAGCCGGTCACGGGGTTTTGGGTGTCACCATAAGTGCGGATTACAAAGGTGTCGGAGCGGGCGGAAATCACCGAACCCAAACTGGCGAGCACATCCGCTTGCAGCACCCAACCCGGCAGCGCCTTAAGACGATTGGCGCGGTGGTTTTTACCGGCAGCGTAGGGGCTCGAAGTATCCAGCGGTTCGGCATAATAACCGGAACCGCTATACTCAATCCGCTGCTCGGGGCTGTTTGTGGTGGTTTTCAATGCGCCGCTACCAGTATCTGAAGTGTAGAAAGAATTGATCGAGGCCGGGGTTCCGCGGGTAATATCGAGCGCACCTTGCAATGCCCCGGTGCGCCCTAAATCGTCTTTGCTCAAACTCCGGTTAACGAATTGCGAGAGACTTAGAAATGGACCGCGCTTACGCACTTCGCGGGCGATGTCTTCGCTGAATTGGGTCAACTCAGCAGGGGTCAAGCGATGGTGAGTCGTATAGGGACCGATTCGCGTATTAGTAATATCATCAATGACCGCACCCGCATTGTCTGCTTTGACTAAGCCATATGTTGAGTGGTCCTTCTTGGTTACTTTACGATTGGTGTCCTCGCCCCGGTAGCGGGGAAAAGATACACCTTCGGCCTGTTGCTCTTTTAAATCAGGTTCGCCCGTGGCGAGTTTGCCCACCGCAGGCACGCCGTTGAGGGCACCGAGCACCGAGCGCCAGGCTTCCGGTGAGGTCGAGTTGATATTAAACGCTCCCGTGGTGGTTAAGCACTTGGCAGCAGCGGCACTGCGCAAGTTGACCTTGTCCGACTCACTGCCGCTGCGAACGGCAAAACGCCGATTAAGGGGGGTGAGGCTGTTTGCGCCGTCTCCAGTTTGCGGTAAGCAGGAGAAAAAGCACCGATCCCACAGGCTGGTATTGAGCAGGTAGCTCATGTCGAAATACCGCCGGGTGATGTTGGAGCGACTGAGTATATCATGGGTTACCTGGTCGCGGTGAACAAAGACGTTATGATAAGAGTTGCCAAAGATATAGGTAGGCTGATGACCGACCGAAAAACTCTCGTTGTCGCCACTTAGGTTGACCAGGCGCAGGTCGGCCAAACTATAAAACGGATAATCGCCGTTAGTGAGGTCGGCCTTAGCAAACGGTAGATTGGCGTAAATAGGATAATTGGTTCCGCTATTGTAGGTGGAGCGACGCCCCCAGCAATTCACGGTATAGTGAGCCTTCGATCTATCTTCGCCGGCAGGGTCCATGAAGTATTTAAACATCGTGCAGGTTGTAGGGCTTTCATCGGGAATTTTAAAACCGCCGTGATACCCGAAGACCGCTGCCGGCCCAGTGGAACCGCCGGCATCGGTGAAGCTCGCTCCTAACCGGTTGCTATCTGCGGTGCTTTGATAGCCGAAACCAGCCGGATCGGCGGAAAAATTTGCATTAGCCGGAGCGTTGAGCACCAGCGTATAGCCGCCCGCGACCGCCCCGGGAAATTTGCCCGTACTGCTGGTCGGGGTAATGGTTCCGTTCTTGTTTTGCACGGCACCCGAATCCGCTGAAGGTTTGAATTCTGCTATACCATCCCACTCCACGCCCCCGGAACTCAGCATGCTCTCGGCAGGCAGGGCGCAATTGTAAATTCCGGTTAAAACCCGTGTCGCGTTCCCGGTTACCGACAAGGTTGCATCAAAAGCCAAATTACCCGATTGCTCCAACTCCATTTCCACACTGTAGTTCTTCCCATCGGTTAGCGCGGGTAACGTTATAGCTTTGGTCGGCGAAAAGGACTGGAGCCCCGACGTGCCGGCCACCGTGTATGGATCCTTCATGAAGGGAAGGGCCTCAAAGTTACTGCTATAATTCGGCTTTATATTCGAGCCTACTGAGATAAAGTCCAGACTGCGGTTGTTTGAAATTTTTGGGCTGCTGGCGAGGTCCCCGCCAATCGTGGCGGCGCTTACCACAAAACTCCATTTATCAAAAGCCCCGTCGTCACCATTGAGCAGATCGATTGGGTATGTTCCGACTGTTGTTTTATCGGTTGTGTTGTCGATATTTACACGCATCGAAAGAACGCCTGTATTACCGGTGGATCTGCGCAGCTGGAAATTGTAGCCATTGGTCAACATAAGGTTATTCACATACGGATTACCCAGCACCAAATAGATGCCACCATGGAAAAATAACTGATACTTGCCACTCGATGGGCCGGTGGTTTGTTTAACAATCGAAGCAGTGCCAACGAACCGAAGTTTGGTGATGATCGGCGTGATATGCACCGCGTCTTTACTGCCTATACGCACGTTGTATTTACCAAAACCATCGGCTGCCATCGGGAAGTCGGGGAGCAAATTCCAGTGATCTTTAACCCGTTGCCAGGTCGGACCGAAGGCGGGTGCATCCGCTCCGGCTTCATCAAGCAAGTTTTCCGCAGTCGTGCTTGAGCTAGCCGCCAGAGTGGATCCCGTATTCGGGTTGATATTGTTAGCCAAGCAATAAGTCAGATCTTTACGCAGACCACCGCGCAGCGAATCGGCGAGCACCCCGCTGGAATAGGTGGAGATGTCATGCCAGCGGTACTTGGTGGCCGCCAGGGTAGCAGTGGTGGGAGTGGGTTTAACAAAGTTCAGCTGAGCCGGCTGCAACACTTTGGTTAAAATTGTGTTATCCGCATTGGGGGTGGCCAAATCGGAGAGATCGCCATACCCGGCGGGATCGGCGGTGATCAATTCGAGGGCGTTGCGGGCGGGGCCTGCGTAGCGCTGCCTCGCCGCAGGATCGGTCAAAGAGGGGCCGAAGCCATTCAGGTAGTTGGCGTTGGCCAAATCGGTATTACTATCGGCTAAGTTAATGCGGGCCTTGACCCCTTCGTCGCCGACCCACCACGCAAAGTGGCCGACGGTGGGCGTGGCGGTGGCGCCCAACCCCGCCACGCTGCCGGCGGGCGCTTTTATATCAACCAGCGGGGCGGCGACAAAACCTTCGGGTTGATCAAGTAACACCTTCTGGGTCGGGTCATACTTCGACCGATAATTGGCAAATCTACCGGTGGTGAAGGAGCCCACCAAAAGCACGCCATTGGCTCCGTTGGAAAATTTCACATCGCCACTGATCGCCGTGGTGTTCGCATCCACCCCGGAGAGGATGCTAGCTGGCGTAAAAGTAGGCGGCACTGTGACGGCGGTGATTTGCCCAAAGGAGGTCGAACTCGACTGGTCAGAGGTAAAAGCGCCGTTCTCATTACCGCTCACCAACCACGTGAGTAATTTCGGCGCAGGATTACTGGTGTAAGCATCGAGGGGCGCGTTTTGATTACCCCAAACTCCGGTCCAAAAACGGGCACCGGCCTTCGGCCTGACCAAGCCGTTGGCGGAAGTGGCGTTGGTGGGAGCAGCGGTTTCAGTGGAACTGTAAGTTTCACCACGGGAAATGGTTTGACCATCGAAGTCGGTGTAGGTGTCAGCCCCGGCGGCCAAATCGGCGGTGGCGGTGGTGCGCTGGTCGGGGCCGGCGTATTTCTGCAACTGGCCAAGCGCTATATTGAGTCCGACGAGGGCGTTGTGGCGCGCGGAGTCCTGCTCTTGGTAGTTTTTGGCAATCTGGATCTCCACCCGGGTCAGGGCGGAAAAACTCACCATGATTAACACCAACATCGCCATCAGCACGATCGTGATGAGCAGGGCAAAGCCCGCCCGGGGCTGGGCGCGAGGAAAACGGGGCGGCATCGGGGCGAGCGTGGAAGAGGAAGCGGGAGTAAACACGGAGTTCACGGTAATATAAAAGGGGTAAGGCGGCTGTGTTAACTCGTGAGCGGGGCCGGGGACGGGTCGGATTCGGAAACGGAATTTCAACCGCTAATGAATGCTAATAGACGCTAATTTACGGGCAAATCTTTTTAGTTATGGATTCCGACTACTCGCTACCCACTACTCACTACTCGCTACTTTCATATTAGCATCCCTTAGTGTTCATTAGCGGTTAAAGCGGTTCGGTTTTTTAAGTGTAATAAAAGCGTGCGCTACGTCTTTAGGGCAGGATTTTGGCGTTTTTTAGGTAGTCGCCCGCGTACGGGGTGGTGACGTCATTGGTGGTGGTGCCGCGGATCAATATATCAATCGGGCCGACATTAAACAGGGCGTCATCCCAGCGTCCACCCGTGGCACGGATGTCCACCCCGATCTGTGAATGGGCGACAAATCCATTTTCAAAAAGGACATTACCCACCACCCCGCCGGCGTAAAAGGCACCCGTGGTCTCGATCCGGTTGCGGCGGAAAACCTGGTCGATCGCCAGCGGACCACTGTAATCGGCGGCATCGAGCGGCTGACCTTTATTCTTTTCCACCACCCGCTGAAACGACAGCGGCGTATAAGTATAGGTGCCGATCAGGGAACCACGCGGGAAAAGATAGGCCGCCCCCAAGCCTACCCCGTCAGTGATGACGTTGTCCAGAAACTGAACGCGCAGGGTGGGCATGAACTGGTCGTCGTGGCAGAGCGTAATAACATTAAAGGATCCGCCGCGGTCCGACCGGTTTCCAGCCACCACCATCTCCACTCCCCCACCCCACAACGACACCGCGTTGCCGCAGTCGGCGACCTCGTTTTCAATAAACAGGCTGTGGTAAAACGTCTTAGAAATGGTCACAAAGGAGGTCTTGTCGAGGGGCACTTGCCAGGGTTGATCAACCTCGACCTCGGCGCCGTTGAGCGACTTCATAAACCGCACCTGACCGGCGCCTTTACCATCCACCACCGACACGATCGCCCCGGCCCAGGTACGCGTCAGATCTTTGCCGACCATCGGCTTACCGAGGGTAGCGCGGGCGCCATCGGAGCTCACGGCCCAACCGGTATAAATGCCGAGTGGCGCGTGAAAATCCGACACGAATCCGCCGTCGCGGTCCTTGCTATAGACGTCTTTGACCGCATTGCGGGCGAAGTAAAGTTCACGCGAGAAGTTACTCGAGCCGCCGACCTTGGACTCGTTGGTGGAGGTATTTTGAACGTTGAGCAGGCTCACTCCGCCGTTGAGACACTCATTGTTTTCGAAAATCAGGCGGTTCGATTTTCGCCCGAGGATCGACCACTGGGTGGGCACGGCGTTAAAGCGGTTGCGAGCAATCAAACCGGAGGCACCGTTAAGCACCAACACGGACAGCGACGAATAGAGATCGCAATCGGTGATCTCGATATTGGGACCGCTGAGGTGAATCGCGCCCTTCCACGTCACGCAGCGCTGGGGTTCCTCTTTGAGCCGCTGGAGGAAGACCTCTTCGCCGTTGGTATAGTGGCGGTTATTATAATTCCGGGTGTGGATAAAGCGGTCCAGACGCATGACCACGCGGCGGATTTTAACGTGTCCGGCAGTGGCGGCAGTATCGGGGAAGTCAGACTGAATACCGGCGGTATGATTGACCGCATAAATCGCCAAATCCTCGACCCCGAAATGGCCGGGCCCCTTTATTAAAAACGGATGCGGTTTACTACCGGGATCTTTGACCGGTTTGAACAACAGCGAACCCCAGACGAGCTTGGCCAGGACCTGTTTTTCGCGGGGCAAGTTTTCGTCGATCCAGGACAGCACGGTCTGGCCGGGGCCGGCGCCGCGCAAAGTGACGTGGGCGGGGATTTTCAGTCCGGCGGACAACACATAAACACCGCGTGGCATGAAGACGACACCGCCCCCGGCGGCACCGGCGGCATCGAGGGCTTTTTGGATCGCGGCGGTGCTGTCGACCTGGTCGGCCGCCTTCATTCCCGTGTAATACTGAATCGAATCCGGCTGGGACGGGACCGCACCGAAAGTGACCACGTTAAAAACCTTGTCGGCGGGCACGGCAGCCTTGGGGGCGACGAGAGTGAAGCTACCTAGCGCTACCGTGGCCTCGGTCGAAGCCTCACCGGAGACAAAACTCACCTCGTAGGCGCCCGGGGCGAGCGAAGCCGGCAGGTTAACTTTAAAATTATAGGCGTCGATCGACTGGGGCGTCAGCTCGACCACCGGGCGGCCGGCCTGGCTGAGGACGAGCTTGGCGGCACCGCGCAGGTCGAGGTTGAGGCCAAACACCCGCAGCCAGCCGCCCGGGGTGGCGGCGGCGGTTTCGTCGCCCTGAAGCCACCAGGATTGGGGGGCGTTGAGCACCACCGCCGGGCTGGAGCCTTCGCTGGTGACCACGCGGAAGGAGGTGATCCCGGGGCGGGTGGAGGCCGGCAGTAAAAACTTCAGCGTGCGGTCGGTTTGCTGAAACACCTCGGTGGGTGCCCAGGTGGCGCGATCGGCACCCAAAACTTCGACGCGGGCCTGAGCCCCAAATGCGTCGCCACGCACGACCACGGTTTCGCCGGGGCGGACGGGATCGGAGGCCCAAATGACGGCGGGCGCGGCGCACCAGGCGGGCGTCGTGAGCAGCAAACCAAGACAGGCGATCAGTGGTCGAGCGAGGGGAAGTCGGAGGGGCATCTGGGGTAGAGCTTAACGTTGAAAGCAGGTAATCGACCCGCCGGCTTAAAAGTTAAGCCGGCGGGAGGGATGAGTTTTAATGATTACGAACTTACCCCGAGCAAGCGTTGGGTGAAGGTCGCCGCCACCGGGTTGGTCTGGAGGCGGTCGGTGAGTTTCACCTGGCAGACGCGCCAGACGCCTTGGCCCTCGCGGAATTCGGCCGCCACCGGCACGGAACCCCACGGGCGCTGCCAGCCACCGTCGCCACTGAGCAGGATCGGCGTCCACTTGGGCGCATCGAGCACGGTGGTGAGCAGCGGGGTGACGTAGCCGGCGGCTTCGTCGAACCAGAACTTAAAGTCCTCGCGGGCAAACCCGGCGACCGTCGGGTGGGCGCTGTCGCAGGAAACGAAGTGGCGCGGGCCCATGCCGGCCTTGCGCACCTCCAGCGACGAGCCACCGATGGCGTGGGTGCCGGGTTCCAGCGGCAGGAAAACCACGGTGGCGCCGCGGTTAACCGCTTGGGACAGCGCAGCGGCGTGGGCCTGATAGGCGGCCAGATCGGTCACCAGGACATGGCGGGCGTCTTCGACCGCCGTGTTTTTCGCGCTTTGCAGGCCAAGACCTTGCAAAAACTTTTGGCCGACCGCCTGGTCGCCCAGGACGAGGACGTTGCCGGAAACCGGGGCAACCTTGACCGCGGCAGCGGGGAAGGTTTCCAGCTCGATGGCGCGGTCATGGACCGGACGACCAGCAGCGTCCAACAAGGTCACGGCCAGGGTCACGGTGATGCGGGCGGTGACGGCGGGCAGGGTCAGGTTGATCACACCTTGACCCGCTGGAGCGCAACGCGGCAGCTGGGCCGGCGCGGTGCCGCGGGCGAGGGTTTTGCCACCGGCCAAAACCTCGTAGTCCAGGGTGTAACCAGCCAATGCCTCGTCGCGGTCGTTGGCGACCCAGACCTCGATCGGCAGGGTTTCGCCCGCAAAACCGCTGGTGCGGGCGCTGCGCAGCGAGACGGCAACCGGGCTGAGCGCGTCGCGGTAGGTGAACCAGCCGCGCTTGGGCACGCGGTTCACGTCCATGATGGTTTTCATCCAACCTGCCGGCCAAGCGTCGATAAACAAATGGATGGCAAAGGTGTTCATGTCGGGCAGGCGGCGGAAGGCCTCCGTCATCAGCCGATTGGTCCAGTCCTGATGCTTCTGGCTGGCCTCGATCCAACCCTCGGCGGTGGCCGGCGTCGGATACCACAGATAATGAAAGTTCATCGTCTGCGATTTATTAATAATCTTGGGCGTCCAGGCCGCGTCAGGGGCGGACGGTTTCCAAGACTGCGGATAATACTGCTGCATGACTCCGTAGGAATCGAGGCCCTCGGCGCCAAACTCACCGCAGCCAAAATGCCAGCCGGCTTTGACCGGCAACCAGTGGCCGGCCTCAAGGCGCCCGAGGTCGATGCCGTGACCCAGATACCAGCCGCAATAACAATGGTTATCGGGCATACCATACGGGGAGGGCGGATCATAATCACCGTCCACACATTTGATCACGCGGTCGGGGTTTTGCAGGCGCACGGCGTCGCTGGCCATGGCGAAAAACTTGTGCATGTCGTCCCGGCTAATAAAGCGGTGGGGACGGCTGCGGCCATTGGGGAACGGCTCGTTAATAAAGGAAACCAGGGTGTTGCACGGGTGGGTGCGCACCAGCTTTTCCATGGCCGAAGCCTGGCGCACGCACTCGATCAACTGGTTGTGGCGCATCGAGCCGAACAGCGGCAGGTCGGTCTGGAGCATCATGCCCAGGCGGTCGCAGTACTCATAAACCGCCTTCTGCACCGGGTGCTGGGTGAGGCGCAAGAAGTTCATATTGGTCAACCGGGCCAATAAGATATCGTCGCCCAACTGGTCGAAGTTTTCCCGGAAAACCGCCATGTCGAGGTTGCCCATGGTGTTGGCCCCGCGCAGGCGGATCTCGCGACCGTTCAGGTAAAACTTACCCTTCGGCTGGGAGTTTTCATCCTGCGTAAAGGTGCGCATACCAAACTGCTGGCTCGCCGTGTCCAGGACCTTGTCTGCGCTGTCGCGGAGCTGAACCTGGACTTGATATAACCAGGGCGAGTCCAAGTCCCAGCGGCGCGCCTCGGCCATCGGCAGGGTGAGCGTGAGGTAGTTTTTCCCGCTGCCCATACGCAGGGGCGTGGAGTCGGGAAACTCTTTATCCAAGTCGCCAAAGCCGGCCACCGGCTTGGTCGTGGGATGATAGATATAGTCCGTGTGAACGGCTTGAACAAAATTCTGCCCGCAAACGGAAATCAGCAGGGAAACCGACTCGGCCGGATTGGTGCCAAGGTTGTCCACCTCGATGCGCAGTTCGACCGCGTCGAGCGAGGCGAGCGGACGGGCGAAAATATCGGCGATCGCCAGGCGGGCGCGGCCCTCAATATAAAACGGCTGGCAGATGCCCATACCGGCCGGGCAATGGTGCCAACCCTCGACCGGATCGGGTTCTTCCCGTTTTGCTGTGGGTGAGGGCCTAAAAAGCAGCTAAGAAGTAAAGATGAGCATAAGCGTGCATGAACATTACCGGCGGTTGCTGTTGCTGCCGGAACCGTGGGAAGTGACCAAGGTGGAGGATGACCTGGTCGGGCAA